>JANPOR010000541.1:0-16206 GCA_031428075.1 Hymenobacter sp.
AGGCCGAAGATGAACGACGTCAGCAGCGACCAGCCGATTTCTTCGCGGTACTGGCGGGGCAGGGGTGGCTTCCGGTTAATCTTGCGCGATTGCCAGCGCTCGGGCCTCCACCCGTGGAAATACCCGTAAAAGAAGCCGGCCGCAAGGGCGTGCCAGAGCCCCACTACCAAGAAAAACGCTAGACTTACCAGCAGGAAATCAGTGGGTTGGGTGAAATCGGGCATGCGAGATGCGGAAGTGACCTGTTTCATCACGGCAATCACGCTTGGAAGGAAAAGTTGGCAGCGCGCAGAAGTACACGTTGCTTTGGCCGACCGGCCAGCGGTGCAACGACACGAAATTAACAGTTTATCAACCTTGAAGAGAGCCACGGCTTCTAGGTGTACGCCAGCGCGTCGGCGCACTGGCCAATCCACTGGTCCGTCGCGGTTTGAGACGTATTTTGCGCGGCCAACCCGTCTTCCTTTCGCCGCCCGCTTTGGTTAAATTCGATACGCTGACCATTGTCATTCCGATTTATAACGAAGCCCGCACCGTTCTCCAGGTGCTGGATTTGCTGCGCGAGTTGCAACTCGTCAACGACATCAGCAAGGAGATTATTCTGGTCGACGACTGCTCGACCGACGACTCGGCGGCCGTTGTCCGCGCCTATGCCGGGGCCCACCCCGCGCTGCGCCTGCGCCTATTGGAGCACGCCACAAACCAGGGCAAGGGCGCGGCCCTGCGTACCGGCATCCGCGAAGCCACCGGCGACTACGTTATCGTGCAGGATGCCGACCTGGAGTACGACCCGGAAGAGTATAACCTGTTGATCAAGCCCGTGTTGAAAGGCTTCGCTGATGTTGTGTTCGGCTCGCGCTTCATGGGCGGGCAGCCGCACCGCATCCTGTTTTTCTGGCACAGCATCGGCAACGCCGTGCTCACCTTCCTCTCCAACATGACCACCGACCTGAACCTGACCGACATGGAGACGGGCTACAAGCTGTTTCGGCGCGACATCCTTCAAGGTCTGGACCTGCGCGAAAACCGCTTCGGCTTCGAGCCCGAAGTCACGGCCAAGGTGGCCCGGGTGCCGGGCGTGCGCATCTACGAGGTGGGCATCAGCTACTACGGCCGCACCTACGCCGAGGGCAAGAAAATCGGCTGGCGCGACGGCTTCCGGGCCCTGTACTGCATCGCCAAGTATGGACTGCTAGGGGCGTAAGCGGCTTTGTGGCCGACAAGTCGCTTGCTTGGTCTCGGCGGTCGCTGTTGGGGCTGTGTACAAACAGGCCAGGGCCCTGTACGCAATTGAGGACTCTCTACGTAACCGGCCTAAGCGGCCCTACCACAACTCTGTGAGTTGCAGGTCGTCGGCGTAAACGGGAACCGAGGAACCGCCATTCCATAGGTAAATCTCAAGCTGGCTGTTGGAATCAATGTTATCGGGCAGGTCCAGGCTGCGACTTACCTGCTTCCACGCTTTGAAAGGCCCGCTATCCGTTAAGAATACGTTTTTACTAAAAAAGGGGTGGTCGGGGTCGCTGGCAGCGTAGACGGCGACCACCAAACGGGCATCGCCTTCGGGGCCCGGCACCCAAACCCAGGCGCTCAGCGTAACCCGGCGCGGGCGGTGGTGCGGGCTGAGCCTTCCCAACGGAGCCCGGTAGGTGATGGAATACGGGTGTTCCGGATCGACGCGAATGGCGTACCGGCCCGAGTGTGCCTTTTCGGTGGTAAGGCCGGCGGGGGGAGGCGGTAGCCAGCCTGCCAGCTTCTCAAAGTCGGCGGACAGCAGCTCCCGCTCCAGCACCGGGGCCCTCCCCGAACGCGGGTGGCACCCCGGCAAGCCGAGCAAGCCGAGCCAGGCCAAAGGCCAGAGAAAATTTGTGGTCAAGGCCATTATCTCAAGCAAGCGGTTAAAAAATGGCGTTTTACCACGGCCGCTTGCGGTCGCGCCGACGAAGTACCACGGCGGGTACCTGGCCAACAGATTCGAAGGCCGCCGCGAAGGCGGCGTGCTGCGGAGCCAACTGGGCATACAAGCCGGGCGGCATTATGGCGTAGTCGAGGCTGTCCACGGCCATGCGGGCAAGGAAATCGGCGGCCGTGAGTGCGCCAGGGTTATCGGGTTGCCATACCAACCCCCGCCGGTCAAAATAAACCAACGCCGTATTCGGGGCTTGATCCACCACCAGAATGCCTGAGGTTTCCGGCACTCCCGCCCGCCGTAGTTCCTCGGCCCCACCGCGTAGCCATAGGTGGGTATAGTACTGAGAAAAAGGCGGGTAATCGTCGCTCATGCGGCGATGCAGGCGCTTGTAGCCGCCAACCACCAAAAAAATGGTCAACGCGCCCAGTCCCACGCTAATGGCGTAGCGCACCCGCCCGGTGTAGCGGCCCAGATTGAGCAAGGCGAGCACCAATAGCAGCAGCGCCGGCGGAATCAAGGAGCAAATCAGGTAGTAGTCGTGAACGCCTAGTTGGGCCCCCATCAGTTGCACAAACACGTAGGCAATCACGACTGATGCCAGCAGCAGCAGGGTCAGGGGTAGGTAGCGGCGCAGGTTGGGGCGTACAAACACCACCAACAGCGCCGCGCAAACAGCCAGAATGCGGTATTGTGTACGGGTGGCGTACTCGGCCAGCCAGTTGCTGCGCACGGTTTGCCAAACGTCATGAAATTTTTCCGGGTCTTGAATGGGGTTAGCGGCGGCCAGGAATTGCTCCGAGCGATAAGTGGCGTTCAAGTGCTGGTTGTGGAAGAAAAACAGGGCAATCAGCCCACCGCCCAGCCCGGCCCAGCCCAGCAGCTGCCAACGCTGCCGGGGCTGCAACAGCGCCGGCTCCAGATACGCCCACAGCAGGGTGATGCCCATCACCGCCCCAAAATGCAGGGCGGTGGTCGTCTTGACCAGCCCGGCCAGGACCAGCAGCAGCAGGGCCCGCCGCACATCCGCAAAGCGGCGCTCGTCGAAGAAGCGCAGCCAATAGTAGTAGCCCACCAAGCTCAGGCTCAAGCTGAACGGGTCGGACATGACGCTGCCCGCGTAGAAGGCGAAAAACGGGGAGGCCAACAGGAACGCTCCGGGTACCAACCCGGCCACAAAGTGGCCGGTGCGTTCATAAACCAGCCGGAACAAGTAGTAAAACCCCAGTACCACCACCGCCACGTCAAGCAGCCGAAACAGTGTGCCGATGCTGTCGCGTCCGAACACCAACCCGCCCAGGGCCACCAGATACGCCTGAATGGGGAATTCAACCCCCGTTACGCCGCCAATCGACGCCAACGACGAGGTACGGGGCGTAAAAAAATGAAACCCGTAATCGTAGAAATTGATGGCCAGCGACAGCCGATCGGACTGGGCCCAGGTGTGAATGCCGGTAGGCAACGCCTGCAGGTACGGCAGGTAGTAAACCACCGCAACCACCGCAAAAAAAAGCGCTGCCGCCGCATGATACGGGCGCGCCCGCAGCGGCCCCACCACTGCGCGGAGAAAAAGTAAGCGCAAAGTCACAACGAAGGCCGCTAAAGTAAATGCCCGGCAAAAATAGGCGTGGACGGACGGCAGCCGCGTCCAGAGGCACGGCCAGCGCTACTTCTTTAGCCCTCAAAGGATATTTCATTCGTGCGTTCCGTCAAGCATTACTTTTCAGGCTCCGCCGTCACCGTCAAATCATCCAGGTAAACGGGCTGGCTGCCGCCGGTGTGCCACAAGTAAAAGCCGATGTTGGTGGCCGCCGTAACGGCACCCGGCAGTTCCATCACCTTGCTGACTTCCACCCACTTACCGTAGCTGCCCGCGACGGCTTTCGTCACATCAAAGCCGTCCCAAAGCAGTGGTTTAACGTTCGGTGCATCACCGACGTGGGTAACAAGCAAGGCCACCGCTTGGGCATCGGGCACGAATACCCAGGCGGTCACTTTAATTCGCTTCACGCGCGTGTCGTGCAGGGCCCCCAAGGTGCTAGCAAAGCCCAAACTGTACTCGATGGTGCCGTCTACTTTGATGGAATAGTGGCCCGAGTGAGCTTTTTCGTCGGTTAGGGAGGGATTTGGTGTTACCCCCAACCACCCCGCCAGGCTTTCGAAATCGTTGCCAACAAGAACGTCAGCGGCCGTGGAAGCAGTTTTGTTGGAGCCACAAGCCACGGCCAGTATGCCCAAGCCACCCAGCAGCGTCAGCAATCGGGCTTGTGAAGAGAAGGAAAGCGGCATGGCAGCGCTATTAGCAAGCAGAAGTAAAATTTGAAAAGGCGATTAGCCAACGCCGCTCGCCGGTGCCAGCGGCGGTTGCCGGCATAAGCTGTTTCAGCTCAAATTCAGTGAAGCTCGGTGAGTTGCCAGTCATCGGCAAACACGGCGTTTTGGGCCGTGCAGTGCCAGAGGTACACGTTTAGCTGGCTCTGCGACGGAAATTCGGGGGGCAGGTCAATGTCGCGGCTGAGGTAGGTCCAGCGCTTGTACGGCCAGTTATCGGCCAGAAACAGGCGCGTAGAGAAAAGCGGCGGAGTGTTGGGGGCGGGCAGGCCGAGGGTAAACACGAGCTGGGCATTGTCGTCGGCGCCCGTCACCCACACCCAGGCACTGAGCCGCATCCGGTGAGGACGCCTGGAAAACGCTTTGCCTACGGTGAGGCGGTAGGTAAGCGAGTAAGGGTGTTCCTTGTCTACCCTCACCGAGTAGCGGCCGGAGTGGGCGCGTTCGGTGCTGAGGGCCGGGGCGTTTTCCGGCAACCAGCCGGCCATGTGCTCAAAATCATTGGCAAACACCACGTATTCGCGCACGTCGTCCGGGTTGGCGTGGTAACCGCACCCGGCCATTACCAGCAGCATGCCGAGCCCCACCAGCCACGCCCAGGTCGGCGACAGCCGGCCTGGGCCCCACCACCGCTTACCAGCAGAGCGCGTGTTCGGGGGGCGTATCGTGTAATCAGGGCCCTGTTTTACCATGCTATTCGTTCGGGATGGCGGAGGCGCAGCACCGCTACAGGCCGTTCAAGCACCGGTGCGAAGGCTTCCTTCATGGCCGTTTGCTCCAGCGACAGCCGGGCGTAGTCCGCGGGCTGCATGATGACGTATTCCAGACCGAACGCCGACATATACTCTACCACCTGGGCCACTTTGGTATCCGGCAGGTACGTGGCCATGTTGCGGCCGCGCCGGTCGAAATACACCAGCGCCATATTGGGAGAATAGTCGCCCAGCACCAGCACCCGGGCCCTGGGTAGCACCCCGGCCCGTTGCAGCAGGGCAGCTCCGCCCCGCATCCAGCGGTGGGTGTAGTACAGGCTGGCCGGCGGATGGTCGTCGCTCATCCGGCCGGCGTATTGGCGAACCCCACTCCGCACCAGGTACACCGCCAGCAGGAGCAGCCCCACAGTCAAGGCCTGCCGCAGCCGACTTGCCTGCACCGTTGGCGACACCAGTACCAGGGCCAACACGACCGACAGCACGACGGGCGGCAAGAACGAGCAAATCATGTAGTAATCGTGCACCGCCAGCTGGCCCCCCATCAGCTGGTAGAACAAAAACCCAATGGCCACCGAAGCCAGCAGCAGCAGCAGCAGGGGCCGGGCTTGCCGCCAGCTTCGACGACCCAGGACCAAGCACAGCGCCGCGCCGGCAAAGAAAATGCGGTATTGCGTGCGGGTGAAGTATTCGTCAATCCAGCTCCCTTTGAATACGCGCAGGTATTCATGCCAGGTTTCTATGCCTTCGGGGGGCATGGCCGCGGCCAGGAACTGCTGCGATTGATAGGTGGCGTTGAGTTGTGCGTTGTGGAAGTAAAAGCCAACAATCAGGGCTACTCCCGTCGCCAGCGTCGCCAGCAGCTGCACCCGCTGCCTCGGGGTGAGCCGGTCGGGTTCCAGGAAAGCATAAAGCAGGGTGATGCTGGCCACGGCCACCAAGTGCAGCCCACAAGTGGTTTTGATGAGCGACGCCAGGGTCAGAACGGCCAGGGCCCCGAGCAAATCCGCAAAGTGGCGTTCGTCGAAGTAGCGCAGCCAGTAGTAGTACCCCACGAAAGTGAGCGAAAGGCTGAACGGGTCGGGCAGCGTGCTGCCCGCGTAAAAAATATAGGTGGGGGCCGTCAGCAGAAATGCGCCGGGCAGCAGGCCCGCAGCAAAGCTGCCCGTGCGCTCGAATACGATGCGGAACAGGAACCAGCACCCCAAGATGGCCGCCCCTGCGTCGAGCGCTCGAAAAACCGCCACGATATTGCCGCGCCCAAACAACAGCCCGCCCATCGCCGCTAAGTAGGGTTGAACGGGAAACTCAACGCCCGTTATCCCGCCGATGGATTGCAGCGACGAAGTGCGAGGGTGCCAGAAGTCGAACCCGAAATCGTAAAAATTCGTGGCCAGCGCTAGCCGGTCGGTTTGGGGCCATACGTGGAACCCTTCGGGCATCGTCCAGAGAAAAGGCCCAAAAACCAAGACGCCCGCCACCAGGAAAAAAACCGCCGCCGCGTGGTACGGACGAGAAAGCTTGGTCAAGTGGCGCAAGGCAGCGGGTACAGACGGGGGCACGGGCGGGCTTAGCACGACTGAAATATTTGGCAAAAATAGGAAGTTTAACACCAGCGGGGCGGGCATTTTCCGCCCGCTTCCGCACTTTTGCTCGGAAGCACCCGTTCACAGCCAACACCCCGGCTGGTTTTTGCCCACCACTTTGTTCAAATTTCGCCGCATTTTCCGGTTACCCATGCCCAGCATCAGGTTCTTGTTTTGCGGGCCCTCAAGCGGCCGGTGGGCCCGGCTGCTTGGGTGCGCCGGGGCCTTGCTGGGCTGGGGCCAAGTGGCCCCGGCGCGGCCGGCGGGGTTTCTGGCAGGTGGCGCAGGCTCGGCGACGGAAGCGGGGGTACGCTACCGGCTGGAGCGGTCCGTTTCGCTGGCGCAGGTCCTGTTCCTGCCCCGGGCCGACCGGCAGCGGGTATTTGCCTGGGCCGGTAGCGCGGGCATGCGCTTCGCCGGTCGCGTGTCGTGCTTCTGGTACACCCCCGAATCGGCGGCCCAGGAACAGGCCTACTTCGACAGCACCCGCCGGGCCGTGGCCGAGCTGCATGCGTTAAACCCGGACATTGTAGTGCAAGGCACCGTATTCGAGGTGGTGTACGCGCACGTCGGCAACCTGCCCGTGCCCAACCGTTTGCGGGCCGAATTTGGGGAGGACACTGTGGCGGTGCCGTACCGCAATTTTCGCCTAGCCGAGATGGTGTACCCGGGCTACTTCAGCCCCGTCGACAGCGCCCATTACCGCTGGGACGCCCGTCCGCCCGGGCAGGCCCCGGGCACGCCCGACATGAGCCGGCCCGAAGCCCAGCTCTGGTTCTACTACCGCGCCCGGCGGCAAATCGACGCGGGCTGCGAAGCATTACACTTTGGCCAGGTGATGATGATGGACCACCGCGACCCTGGGCATCACGCCTGGTGGGCCCTGCTCCAACGGGTACGGGCCTACGCCCGCACCCGCAACCGGGGCTTCGTGCTGTGCGACGCCCACACCCAGGGCGAGTACTACGACCCGGACCCGGCCCATCCCGTGGCCAGCGACCGGCGGCAGCTGCTGTTCGATTTTCATTCCCATCCCCTGCGGCCCGTCGAAAACGATACGGTGCGCAACGGCCCGCACGGGGCCCACTTAGCTGCCAGTGCAGGCGCGATTTATGGCCAAAGCAAGGGCGGCCTGGCCCCCGGGCAATGGCCGTGCCGGCACCTGCCGGCCCTGGCTGAGTTTGATAACTGCGGGACGGCCCCCGTACCCGGCCGCCCCGGCCAGTGGCCCTGGATATGGGGCCTGGACGAGATTTCCTGGTTCGCCACCCGCCCCGCCGCCTACCGCAGCCAGTGGCTGATCTACGCCGCGGCCCGCGTGCGCCAGCTAGACCCCGACGCTTATTTGCAGATGCCCGGCGTCCGCGGAGTTGAGGCCCCGCCACAGCCCTGGAGCCTATACCGAGCTGATTTGGGCGGGCAAGGCGACACCATTCGGGCCATTTGGGCCAGCGAAACTACTGCCCGCGCCCGGCAGCTGCTGCTCATGGAAGAAAAGCCGCAGCCGTAGCCCAGCGGCCAGGGCGGGCCCTCGGATTCGGACAGGTACCGCCAGGCGACAATTTCCAACGCGTATTTTTGGCGCTATGGACCTGAGCTACGAAGCCAAATACCACCAGTTGGAAGAGCAGCACTGGTGGTTTGCCAGCCGCCGCGATGCCGTGTACGACCTCGTGCACGGCCTGAAATTGTCGCCGCAGGCCGCCATCCTGGAAATCGGCTGCTCGGGCGGGCCCCTGATGCAGCGCCTGCGCGCGGCCGGCTACGCCAACGTCACCGGCATCGATGTGAGCGGCCCGGCCATCGAGCTGGCCCAGGCCCGCGGCGTGCCCCACGTGGCGGTAATGGACGGGGCCGCCCTGGAATTTGCCGACGCCCGCTTCGACCTGGTGATTGCCTCCGATGTGCTCGAACACATTGAGGACGAGGCCCGGGCCCTGCGCGAGTGGGCGCGGGTACTGCGCCCCAGCGGGCGGCTGCTGGTGTTCGTGCCGGCCCATGCCTACCTCTGGAGCGAGCACGACGTGGTGAACCACCACTTCCGGCGCTACTCGCGCCGCAGCCTGGTGGGGGCCCTCGAGCAGGCCGGCCTGCATGTGCGCCGCAGCTCGTTCTGGAACGCGGCCATGTACCTGCCCACGGCCGCCCTGCGGCTGGGCAAGCGGCTGGTGCAGGGCCCCGCCTCGCCCGAAATCAAGCCCGGGGCCACCGGCGACCTGTACCACTTCCCCGGCCCCGCCAACCGCCTGCTGCTGGCCTGGGTGAAGGGCGAAAACCGCCTGTTGCGCCGCCTCAACCTGCCGCTGGGCGTGAGCGTGTTTGCCCTGGCCGAAAAGCCCAGCCCATAGCCTACGGCTTGGTGGTGGACTTGGGCTGCCACTCGTAAAGCGACCAGCTGCCCTGGTGCACCAGGCGGCGCTCGTGCTGCTCACGGATGAACTTGGGCGTGTACTCGAACAGGGCCCGCATTTCGGGGCAGTCCTTGAGCAGGTCGCGGTAGTAGTTGTTGCGGCCGTCGTAGTACGCCGAATCCAGGAATACCAGGACGGGCCGCGCGTCAAGCCAAACCAGCAGCGCTGGGTCGGGGCCCCCGGGGCGCAGTACGGAGTACAGCAACTCGGCCTGGCGGTTAGCCCGCGTGGCCTTGTGCGACATCAGGGGCAGGCCCGTCACCATCGAGAGCTGGTACGTGGTGTTACTGTGCGAGTCGTCGGGATCAATGTTGAGATTCACCGCCCCATCGGGAACATCCGTTCCGGTGTGGAAAAAGGGCAGCGGCAGCAGCGCCTGGTAGCGGCCCGGTGCGAGCCGACCCACCAGTTGGCATACCGGTTTGGTGGCAGGGGGCCACGTGAGCAGGTTGGTCCGCTGGGTTATTTTGTGGTAATGATGGGTGGGGGTGGCGTTTAAGGTATCGACCACCAGCAGGACGCACAGCGCCGCCAGGGCCCACCACAGGCCGGGCACCCGCCGCCAGCGCGCTGCGTACCAACCAAACCCCAGTACCACCGCCCACCAAAACGGCCAGATGAACCGCCCCAGGGCCCGGAACTGGGTAATCCGCTCGGTGATTTTGTGCAGCCAGCGAAAGATGTTCAAGTAGTTGTGTACCACGTAGGCCCCGTTGTCCAAGTCGATGTTTTCGCCGAGGGCCGCGAAGGCCAGCGGCAGACTGGCCCACAGCAGCAGCTTCAGGAAGTGCCCGTTCGCGTCGGCATCGCCCCGGGGCAGGCGTGCGGCGGCGGGCAAGCGCCGCAGGAACAGCACACCACCAAGAGCAGTCCGAACAGCACAAAGCTGGTCAGCTAAGCCGATGACTCGTACAGAACGGGCGCGGTGCGCTCCAGCGGGAAACGTATCTTGTTGTAGTCGTAGCCGCGAAACAGGGCCCCAAACTGGAATTTCTACTCAAGCGAGTCGTAGCCCCAGGTGCCCACCGTCCGCTCCCGCGAGCGGCCGTCCAGCAGCTGTAGCAAGCCCCAGGTGCAGAGCAGTGCCCCGGTCAGCGTGGCGGCTGTGCCCACCACCAGCGGGCGCCATGGCCACCGCATCCGCCGGCCTTCGACCAGCAGCCCGACCGCGAAAAACCCCAACGTGCCCCCCAGCAGCGGTAAATAGTAGAAGTGCAGCTACGAGGTGGCCACGATGCCCAGCCCCATCACGCCAAAATGCCGGCCCAGCGGCTCGTGAGCGCGCCAGGCCGCGTAGAGGCGCTGCAGGCCCCATACCATGAAAAGCAGAGCCAGCGTGCGTGTAGGCCAGGCTCATGTGCCCCACGTTCAGGCGAATGGTTTGGGGCCCCAGCCAGGGCAGCGCGACGCTCAGTAAAACGGTGGCCAGCCGGGTAGGGCCAAGCGGCGAAAAATCAGCACCAGCAAACCGGTGCCGACGATCAGGCTCGACAGAATGAAGAGGTCGTACAAGTACAAGCCGTAGGGGCCCAGCGTCGGCACGGCCTGCACCAGCGCGTGCAGCGGCGCCGCCACCAGCGGGGTGCTGTCGGTGTAGTACATGTACTCGCCGAAGGGGTAGTTTTGCCCCCGCACCAGCATGCCGTCGCCCATCGGCTGCCGCAAAAAGGAAGCCACAGAAGAATAGCTTTTTATGCCGTCGTAGTGGTCTATGATAAGGTATTGCCCCGGGTGAAAGATCAGGAGAGAATACGTGTAGCCCAGCACCAACGCCTGCACCAGCAGTGCCAGCAAACCAATTTTCCGCAGGGAGAACGAGGCAGGGACAACTGCTTCCGGTGCTGACCCGGGGGCCTCGACTTGGGTGGCCATGCGGTGGGGCTGGGTATAAACGGCCTGAAAGTTAGAGCCACGGGCGCTTAGCGCCGTATTCGGGGCCCTGCTTGCGAGGCGCGGGCGGCTCCGGCACCTATTTTTTCCCCAACTTGCCCGCCGATCCCTTTTTCTGCCCGCGTGGAGCTGTCCGTCATCGTCCCCATCTACAACGAAGAAGCCAACATTGGCGAGCTGTACCAGCGCTTGCTGGGCGTGCTCGACGCCCTGCCCCTGCCGGGAGGCTTCGAGCTGATCTTCGTCAACGACGGTTCGCGCGACCAGTCTCTGCCCCTGCTGCTGGCCCTGGCCGAGCGCGACGAACGGGTGCACTACATCGACTTCAGCCGCAATTTTGGCCATCAAATTGCCGTGTCGGCAGGCCTCGACCGGGCCCTGGGCGCGGCCGTGGTCATCATCGACGCCGACCTGCAAGACCCGCCCGAACTCATCGCGCCGCTATACCAGAAGCTGCGCGAGGGCTACGAAGTGGTGTATGCCAAGCGCCGCTCGCGGCAGGGCGAAAGCCTGGGCAAGCGCCTGACGGCTCGCCTGTTCTACCGCATCCTGGCCAGCATCACGCGCATTTCCATCCCGGTCGACACCGGCGATTTCCGCATCATCTCGCGCAAAGTGGTGCAAGGCCTGCGCCTGATGCCGGAGCAAAACAAGTTCTTGCGGGGCCAAATTTCGTGGATTGGCTACCGCCAGACCTACGTAGAGTACGACCGGGCCGAGCGGACCGGTGGGGCCACCGGCTACACCTACCGCAAGATGATTCACCTGGCTCTGGACGGCATCACGGCCTTTTCCGATGCGCCGCTTAAGGCGGCCACCCTCAGCGGGTTCGCCGTGTCGGGGATAGCATTTTTGGTGGGGCTTTACACGCTGTATTCCCGCTTCGTCACCCGCGACTACCAGCCGGGCTGGGCCTCGCTCATGATCAGCATTCTATTCTTGGGCGGCGTGCAGCTCATTTCGGTCGGCATTATTGGCGAGTACATTGCCCGGCTATCGGCCAATGTGCGCCAGCGGCCGCTCTACCTTATTTCGTCCACCAACACCGCCCCGCCATCCGAACTACCGGGCCGAGCCGGGGGCTAGCCAGCCGGCTGCGCGGCGTTGGCGGGCAAAACTGGGCCCCGCAAACGCGCTGATTTTCTAAGCAAACATCTGTGCTTGGCTTCTGATTTACGCTGTAGGCGTGGGCAGTCGACGGGCGAAGCGTGGCTGGCCGTACTGGTTTTGAAGGTAGGGGAGCCGTGGAAAAGCCGAGGGTTGGATTCTTTCCAAAACATAGCACCTGAATCAACCTTCCCCAACCCCGCCCGGGGCCCTACCTTTGCGGGCTGAAACCTTGCCGGTCCGGATGCCCCATGCTGCCCCTGATTTTTATGCCCACCCCACGGCCGTGCTCGACGAGGGCTGCCACATTGGGCGCGGCAGCCGCGTGTGGCACTTCTGCCACGTGTGCGCCGGGGCCGACATCGGCGAGGAGTGCAGTCTGGGCCAGAACGTATTCGTGGCCGACGGCGTGCGGCTGGGCCGCCACGTAAAGGTGCAAAACAACGTGAGCCTCTACGGCGGCGTAGTGTGCGAAGACGACGTGTTTCTGGGGCCCTCGGTAGTGTTCACGAACGTGAAAAACCCGCGTAGCGCGGTGCCACGCCAGGGCCCTGGCCACTACCAGTCCACGCACTTGGAGCAGGGCGTGACGGTGGGCGCCAACGCCACCATTGTGTGCGGTGTGCGCCTGGGGCGCTACGCCTTTGTGGGCGCGGGCAGCGTCGTCACGCACGACGTGCCGGCCTACGCCTTGGTGTACGGCACGCCCGCCCGCCCGCAGGGCTGGATGAGCGCCTACGGTCACCGCCTGCGCTTCGACCGCCAACGGCGCGCCACTTGCCCCGAAAGTGGCGATCAATACGAGTTAAGTCCCGATGAAAAAACTGTAAAAGCTGTGAGTTAGCGGCTTATGGGTTCCTCCAATTCACAACTCATAATTCGCAACTCCTCACTTCAACTATGTACGATCAATTATTGCGCAAAGAGGCCACAATGGCCGTCATCGGCCTCGGTTACGTGGGCCTGCCCATCGCCTTGGAATTTGCCAAGCAGCTTCGGGTCATCGGTTTTGACATCAACGCAGGGCGCGTCGCGCAAATGAAGAACGCCGTGGACCCCAGCGGCGAACTGGATGCCGCGGCGTTCGAAGGTTGCGACATCACCTTCACCGACTCGCTGGAAATGTTGCGGCAGGCCCAGTTTTACATTGTGGCCGTGCCCACGCCCATCGACGAGCACGCCCAGCCCGACCTCAAGCCGCTGCTCGGGGCCTCCGCGTCGGTGGGAAAAGTGTTGAAAAAAGGTGATTACGTGGTGTTTGAAAGCACCGTGTACCCCGGCTGCACCGAGGAAGACTGCATCCCGGTGATGGAGCGGCTCTCGGGCCTGAAATTCCCCAACGACTTCAAGGTCGGCTATTCGCCCGAGCGTATCAATCCCGGCGACAAGGAGCACACGCTGCGGCGCATCATAAAAGTGGTGTCGGGCAACGACGAAGAGGCCCTGGAAACCGTCGCCAAAGTGTACGAGCTGGTGGTGGACGCCGGCGTGCACCGCGCCAGCAGCATCCGGGTGGCCGAAGCCGCCAAAATCATCGAAAACACTCAGCGCGACGTCAACATCGCGCTGATGAACGAGCTATCGATGATTTTCGACCGCATGAGCATTAACACTTATGAGGTGCTGGAGGCGGCCGGCACGAAGTGGAACTTCCTCAAGTTCTCGCCCGGCCTGGTGGGCGGCCACTGCATCGGCGTGGACCCATACTATCTGACTTACAAAGCCAAAGAGCTGGGCTATGACGCCAAAGTGATCCTGAGCGGCCGCACCACCAACGATAATATGGGAGCCTACATCGCCCGGAAAACGGTGCAGATGATGATCAAGAAAGGCAAGGACGTGGCCAAAAGCCGCGTACTGGTGATGGGGGCCACCTTCAAGGAGAACGTGGAGGACATCCGCAACTCGAAGGTAGCCGACGTGATTCAGGAGCTAAGAAACTTCTCGGTGAACGTGGACATCGTGGACCCCCACGCCGATTCCGACGAGCTGCTTCACGAATACGGCTTCCGCCTGACGGCCAACGACGACATCCGCACCGATTACGACGCTGTGATTGTGGCCGTGAGCCACAAGGCCTACGCCGCGAAAGACGAAGCTTATTTTCAGTCCATCACCGCCGACAACGCCGTACTGATTGATATCAAAGGTTTGTACCGCAACCAAGTGAAAGATTTGCACTACTGGAGTTTGTAAACGACTGTCATTTCGAAGAGGAACGACGAAGCAAGGACAAAATCCCTCACTATGAAAAAGATTCTCGTTACCGGCGGCGCCGGCTACATTGGCTCCCACACCGTGGTGGAGCTGGCCCAGGCGGGCTACGAGCCGGTTATCATCGACAATTTCAGCAACTCGAAGGAGTCGGTGCTCGGCGGACTGCGCGACATCCTGGGCCGTGACGTAACGTGCCATCATGTCGACTGCGGCGACGCCGAAGCCATGCGTGGGGTGCTACGCGCGGAAGGCAGCATTCAGGGCGTCATTCACTTTGCAGCATTCAAGGCTGTGGGCGAGTCGGTGCAGAAGCCGCTGGCGTATTTCCAGAACAACGTGGGCTCGCTGCTAACTTTGCTAAAAGTGATGCCCGAGTTTGGGGTTGAAAACCTGGTGTTTTCGTCGTCGTGCACTGTGTACGGCATTCCCGACGCGCTGCCCGTGACCGAGGCCACGCCCACCAAGCCGGCGTCGTCGCCCTACGGCCGCACCAAGCAAATGTGCGAAGACATCGTCCACGACGTCTCCGGGGCCGCCGACAATAAGCTGCGCACTATTCTGCTGCGTTACTTCAACCCCATCGGGGCCCACGCCTCGGCCCGAATTGGTGAGCTACCGCTGGGCGTACCCAACAACCTGGTGCCGTTCATCACCCAAACAGCGGCCGGCCTGCGCGAGAAGCTGACCATCTTCGGCAACGACTACGACACAACCGACGGCACCAACGTGCGCGACTATATCCACGTCGTGGACTTGGCCAAGTCGCATGTGGTGGCCGTGCAGCGGTTGCTGGACCGCAAGGCCAGCGAAACGGTCGAAACCTTCAACGTGGGCACCGGCCACGGCAACTCAGTGCTTGAAGTGGTGCAAACCTTCGAGCAAGCCAGCGGCCAGAAGGTGAATTACGTCATTGGTCCGCGCCGGCCCGGCGACGTGCCCGCCATTTACGCCGACGCCACCAAGGCCGCCGAGGTGCTGGGCTTCAAAACCGAGACTTCGCTGGCCGACTCGCTGGCCAGCGCCTGGAAATGGCAGCAGGCGCTGGGCAAGTAACACGATTTTGTCTTGGCGAGGAGCATCGGCGAAACGGGATTCATTCATTCATTGACCTTTATGAAAATCATCATCACCGGCGGGGCCGGCTTCATCGGCTCGCACGTGGTGCGGCTGTTCGTCACCAAGTATCCGGAGTACCACATTATCAACCTGGACGCGCTGACCTATGCTGGCAACTTGGAAAACCTGCGCGACATTGAGCAGGCCCCCAACTACCGTTTCGTAAAGGGCGACATCACCGACCAGGCGTTCGTCGACGGGTTGTTTGCCCGGGAAGAGCCCGACGCGGTGATTCACCTCGCCGCAGAAAGCCACGTCGACCGTTCCATTACCGATCCGCTAGCGTTTGTGCGCACCAACGTGCTGGGCACGGTGCATTTGCTGAACGCGGCCAAAAACCTGTGGCAGCCGGGCGGCTACGCGGGCCACACCTTTTACCACGTGAGCACCGACGAAGTGTACGGCTCGCTGGACTTTGGCCCCGAGATGTTCACCGAAACCACTTCCTACGATCCCCGCTCGCCGTACTCGGCCTCCAAAGCTTCGTCGGACCACTTTGTGCGGGCCTGGCATCACACCTATGGCCTGCCCATGAAACTGAGCAACTGCTCGAATAACTACGGCCCCAACCACTTCCCCGAGAAGCTCATTCCGCTGGCCATCCACCGCCTGCGCACCGGCCAGCCGGTGCCGGTGTACGGCAAGGGCGAGAACGTGCGCGACTGGCTTTTCGTGAAAGACCACGCCACGGCCATCGACGCCGTGTTCCACCAAGGCAAGCTGGGCGACACTTACAACATCGGCGGCATGAACGAGTGGCAGAACCTCAAGCTGATTGAGCTGCTCTGCGACGTGGTGGACCAAAAAACCGACCAGGGCCCCGGCACTTCGCGCAAGCTCATCAAGTTCGTCACCGACCGCGCCGGCCACGACATGCGCTACGCCATCGATTCGAGCAAAATCATGCACGAGCTGGGCTGGAAACCGTC
>JANPOR010000542.1:0-1874 GCA_031428075.1 Hymenobacter sp.
GGTCGTTAATGTTGTAGCGCCAGCTGATTTTGAACGACACGGCCTGTTTGGGCCGCAGCGGCGCGGGCAAATCCACGCGCATCATGGTGTGGTTAATAACGTGGACCAGGGGCCTGCCGTTGGCTCCGGTCACGGCCTCAATCTTAAACCCACCATCGAAGTCACGCTGCACGATGTTGTCGAGGGCCTCAAATGGCACCCGCGCGTCGAGTCCGGCCACCTGCGTGGCGGTGGTGATGGAGTTTTTATCGAGAATGTTTTGGTCGAGCTGCACCCACAGATAAGGCAACGTATCGGGCGACAGGTTGGTGTAGGTGATGGTTTCGCGGCCCGAAATGGCCTGCTTGTCATCGTCGAGCGTCACGGCGATGTTATAATCGGCGCGCTGCTGCCAGTAGCTGGGGCCCGGGGCCCCGCTGGCGGTACGGTAGCTGTTAGGCGTGGGCAACAGCGTTTCGAGCTGCGCGAATTTGTCGGTGCCGGAGTTGGTAAGCTGCGCGTGCGCCGCCGGAGCGGCCAGCAGCACTAGCAGCGCGGCTTTCAGGGAGGAGAAACGGGGCATAAACCGGGAAATGGAGATCAACAAAATGGGTAAATTGAGCAAGATCAGTAAAGGCAGCAAGTTACACCGCCGGGTTGCAGCCCGCCGGGTAGCGGGGTGTTTTTTGGCAATCAGGTGTATTTCTGTTGCAGCAACAGCAGCGCCGCAACGCCCAGCGCCGCGCCGCTCACGGCTAATATCCAGTCGCGCCGGGCCACGCCCACGCCGCGCAGCAGCAGGGCCCCCAGCAGCAAAATCGTCCCCACCACAAGCATTTGCCCCAATTCCACGCCCACGTTGAAGGCCAGCAGCTCCAGCACCGGTCGGCTCTGCTGTCCCAGCAGCGCGCGTAGGTAGTTGGAAAATCCAAGCCCGTGGACCAACCCAAACGCGGCCGCCAGGGCATTGGGGGCCGCCCATAGCACCGGCCCCGCGGATACTCCCGGGAGCACGGGCACCCCCGCCTGCCCAGCCTGTGCTAAGTTGAACACGGCCGTGGCCATGATGGTGACCGGAATTAGGGCCTCAATTACGGCCGGCGGAAACGTGACGAGGCGCAGCGTGGCCAGCGCCAGCGTGAGCGAGTGCCCCATGGTGAAGCTCGTGACCAGCGCCAGCACCCGCCGCCAATCGGCCAGTACGTAAGGCGCGCACAGGGCCAACAGAAAAGTGAGGTGGTCGGTGGCGCGCGGGCTGCAAATGTGCAGAAACCCAAGGTGCAAATAAGTTTGGAAAACGGAGTCCATCCGACAAAAATACCGGCCTAGCTATTTTCCATGCGGATGGTCTGGCCGCCCGCAGTCCGGCGGGGCACACAAGGGCCCCGGGTAGAGGGTGATTTAGTTTACTGCCGACTATCTTGCTGCACTGTCTTTTTCATTTTTCTTTCATAATGCGAAATTTTTTACTTCTCGGATTCTTTCTTGGACTATTCGCCTCCGCAGCGTCAGCGCAAGTAGTTAACTCTGACCCGCAAGGGCTTAAGCAGCGGTTGCGGGGCCAGTACCTCAGCAACGACACGGCCCAGGCCATCATCAATCTTTACAGCCGGCGCCAAGCCGGCGGAGCTAGCTGGATGGTGGCCGGGGCCTTGTCGGCCCTGCGCATCGCCACGGCCAGCAACAACTCCCAAACCGTGGGCAACGGCTACGTGGTGCAAGACAACAGCAGCAACACCGGCGTAGTATTTTTGGTGGCCACGCCATTCCTGGGCTACGGACTGAGCAAAATACTGCGCTTCAGCAACGGCAACCTCGAACAGGCCCTGACGGCCTATACCACTGGCCAGCACTTGCCCAAGTCACTGCGGCGCAAGCTCAAGCCCCGGTTTTTT
>JANPOR010000543.1:0-10959 GCA_031428075.1 Hymenobacter sp.
GACCACAGGAGCTCGACGTAATACCAAAAACACCCGCCGGTTATCGGCGGGTGTTTTTGGTATTAGCGCTCCCTCCTGGGCTCGAACCAGGGACCCTCTGATTAACAGTCAGATGCTCTAACCGGCTGAGCTAAGGAAGCATTTTTACCGAAACCGGCGTTTTCGGACTGCAAACTTACGGCGCTGTGTCGAATAGCGCAAGACGAGGCCGAAAAAAAATCAACAGAGATACATCCATTCATGGATTGAACACTGTCAACTGTGTGCCTTGCAAGCTGGTACGGTACTGGAGTAAAGGCCGTACTGCGGGACCTCCAATAACTTGGCCGGCAAAGTTGAAGCGCGAATCGCAGCATGAATCGCGCAGAAACAGGCGCGACGAGCGATCGAGGTCCACCAATGAGCAAGCGTCGTAGGGGTGGTAAGGGCAGTTCCGCTCAAAGGCTAGGTAGGTATTCGCGTTCTGGCGCACGATGAGCACGCCCTTTACCCCACCTGTGCCGGCGGGGCCCTGTACCGGCAGGGCCACCACGCCATTGTCGAGGCGCAGGGCTCGGTACTGTTGGTTGGTCAGGTCGAGGGCCAGGTTGACCGGCGCGTACGGAACCAGCGGCTCGCCGCTATTGGACGAGCTATCGCACGAGGCGAATACCAGCACGAACAGGCCTGGGGCAACCAGCGAAACAAGGAAGTGGCGCATAACAGAAACGCTTTACGGACCTAACGCTCCGCCGGATCCGCTTAATACCGCAGCTATTTGCTGAACAGTGAATTGACGTATGTGTGCTTGTCGAATAGTTGCAAATCGGTCATCTTTTCCCCCACGCCAATGTAGCGCACTGGGATGCTGAACTGGTCCGAGATGCCGATGACTACACCGCCTTTCGCCGTACCGTCAAGCTTGGTGATGGCCAGGGCCGACACCTCCGTGGCCCGGGTAAACTCCTTAGCCTGCAAAAAGGCATTCTGACCCGTACTGCCGTCAAGTACCAACAATACCTCGTGTGGCGCGTCAGGGATCACCTTCTGCATCACGCGCTTGATTTTGGTCAGCTCATTCATTAGATTCACTTTGTTGTGCAAGCGGCCGGCGGTGTCGATGATGACAACGTCGGCCCCCATTTCTACCCCCTTACGCACGGCGTCATAGGCCACCGAAGCGGGATCGGTGTTCATGCCGTGGCTCACCACGGGCACGCCCACACGCTGCCCCCAGATGATGAGCTGGTCGACGGCGGCCGCCCGGAAGGTATCGGCGGCTCCTAGCACCACCGTTTTGCCGGCGCTGTGGAAGCGATGGGCCAGCTTGCCAATGGTGGTGGTTTTGCCCACGCCGTTCACGCCCACCACCATAATCACGAACGGCCCGGCCCCCTGAGCGGCGTCGCCGCGCTCCAGTACGGCCGTCGAACCGGTGTTGTTATCTTCGAGCAAACCGGCGATTTCTTCGCGCAGAATGCGGTCAAGCTCGTTGGTACTGACGTATTTGTCGCGGGCCACACGCTTTTCGATACGGTCAATCACCTTCACGGTCGTATCGATGCCGACGTCGGCGTGCACAAGCAATGCCTCCAAGTCGTCGAGCACTGCCTCGTCGACGCTGTTCTTGCCTACCACGGCCTTGCTGAGTTGGTCGAAAAAGCTGGTTTTGGTTTTTTCCAGGCCCGCGTTGAGCGAGGCCTGCTGTTCCTTGCTGTCCTTGTCTTTCTTAAAAAAATCGAAGAGGCCCATGCGGTGCGGCGGTGCGCCAAGCCGGGGCCTGGCATCGTGGAACGGTTGAGAGCGGGGCCTAGACGGGCCCCGGAGTTGGCGCGGAACGGGCCGCTACCACACGAAAAAAGTCCCACAAAGGCGGGACTCTTCTATTTTTCGACTGCCAACGGCTTACTTGTTGCCGGTGGTGATGAATTCCTGCACTTTTTCGAGGAGCACCATTTCCTCGCGGAATGTATAAGCGCCGGTTTTTTCCGATTTCACGGCACGAATGACCTTCGCCCAGTTCTTGCTGTTCTCCGTGGTTTTCAGAGTTGCTACTACTTTCTTAGCCATAACGCAGGTTATTTAATCTCTTTGTGAACGGTCATTTTCTTGAGGATGGGATTGAATTTCTTCAACTCGATGCGCTCAGGGGTGTTCTTACGGTTCTTGGTGGTGATATAGCGCGAGGTGCCCGGCAGCCCCGAATTTTTATGCTCGGTGCATTCCATGATAACCTGCACCCGGTTTCCTTTCTTGGCCATCTCGACGGGGTTTTTTGTTTTAGGATTGCAAAGGTACGGGGCTTTTCGGAAACGACCAAGCGAATGCGGCGGCAACTTTCAGCTAGCGAAGCAGAACGGCCGTGGCCCGGCCCCCGAAACCCAAGCCCGGCGGGTTGGGGCGCGCCCGCTACCTCAGGAGCGGCAGCTCAAATCCTGCTAGGGCGCTGGGCTCGGCCATCAGCTTTTCGATGTCGGCCATGGTGCGCGGGGTTTCGGCCGAGAGGTTTTCGTAGCCGGCATCCGTGATGAGGGCGTCGTCCTCAATGCGCACGCCCATGTTTCATCACTCGGGGTCGCAGGGTGAGCCGGCTGGGATGTAGACGCTGGGCTCGACGGTGACGACGTTGCCAGCCTGCACGAGCCGTAGGGGCCCCGGTCGTGCACGTCGAGGCCGAGGTAGTGGCCGGCACCGTGCGGGTAGTAGCGACGCTGCTCATCTTTGTTCTTTATGGTGCCTAGCCGGAGGAGCTCGGCGGAAATCACCCCCCGGGTGGCCTTGCCGACCGCATCGAAGGCGGCCCTGGGGCGGCAGGCGGCAAACCTGGCGCCCTGAGCGGCCAGCACCAGCTCGTAAATCTGGCGTTGGGCCGGGCTGAAGGTGCCGGAAGGCGGGGTCGTAATCGGCCGGCACGCCGGCCTACCGGCGGAACGCGGCCATCAGGTCGCGCAGGGCTACGAAAGTCGTTGCGGGTGTCGGCGGGCAGGATGTCGAAGAGGATCCGGTCGAAATGCGACCGTTTGATGTCCGCTACGGCGAAGGCGTGGTTGTCGGCAGTGAATTGCAGGGCCAACTCCGGTTTGGCTCCGGCGGCGCCCACCAGTCGGCGGTCGGTCCACTGCCTACGGGCGTGGTCGGCGGAGCTAGGTAAACAGCGCCTCCGTGATGCCGGCCTGCCCCCCACTGTGCGCGACTCCTTGAAGAGCAGCAGCACGGCATCGGGCTCGTCGTAGCCGGTAGGGTAGTGCAAATCAGGGTTTTGGTGGTACACGTAGTCCGCGTCGTTGGCCCGGTTGCGAACGGGCGCTGCGAACACCACGGCTGTCCCGTGCGCCAGCAACTGGGCGCGCAGTAGCTCGCGGCGCTGCTTGTGGGAAGCAGGCGACAGGAAATCGGCGGGCCGGGCGGGCACGGCCGGCGGGCTGCGGCCGCCCCTCCGCCCTCCAGAGCCCGCTCGCTGCTAGCTAGCAGTCTAACGGCCCGTCGCAACAACACGTAGCCAGGGGGTTACGGACAACGAAGAGAAAGAGGTTTAACCAGGCCCGAACCAAGCCGCCCGCTCACGGTTCGCTACGCGATGCAGAATCTAGTAAACGATGAAGCCCTGCTCCTTGGCCTTCTTCAACACGGCCATGATGCCGTTCTTGTTGATGGTACGGATGGTAGAAGTAGCCACTTTCAGTGTCACCCAAGCGTCCTGCTCGGGGATGTAGAAGCGCTTCTTCTGTAGGTTCGGGTAGAACTTGCGCTTAGTTTTGTTATTGGCGTGCGACACGTTGTTGCCAACGCGGGTGCGCTTGCCGGTCAAATCACAAACTCGGGCCATGATATCAGGGGATTAGAAATTACAAAGCAGGGAAACGGGCCGCAAATATCGGTAAAAGTCTGCCAATTACCAACTGCTCTGTTCACTTTCCGGCCGCCGCCGCCGCCGGGGGCCTAAAATTCCAGGGGCAGTGGCGGCAACCGTTGCGGCAACAGTAGCCCCGGCGCTGGTGGTACTGCGCCGTAAAGACGAGATAGCCTTCGGGCGTATGATAAAAATCGCCGGGCAGCAGGGACTGGGCGGCGAACTCCTCCAGCGTGGGGCGCTTGGACTTAGCGGGCATCGGCGGGCAGGGCGGCGATGCACTCGATTTCGACCAGGGCCTCCAGCGGCAGGCGCGATACTTCGACGGTGGTGCGGGCCGGGCGGTGCGCGCCAAATACCTCGGCGTACACGGCGTTCATGCGGGCAAAGTCGGCGAAGTTTTTCAGGAATACCGAAGTTTTTACGATGTCATTCAGGCCTAGGCCCTGCGCGGAGAGCACCGTGGCCAAGTTGGCCAGCACCTGCCGGGTCTGGTCCTCGATGGTGAGGGCCTCGATGCGCATGGTGATGGGTACGAGCGGCGTTTGGCCGGAGCAGAACACGAAACCGTTGGCGACGATGGCCTGCGCATAGGGCCCCACGGCCTGCGGCGCGTCGGGGTGGTGGAGGGCTTGCATAATGCCGTAAAGGTAGGGTTGGTCGAGGGTCCTATTCGAACCACCGTAGCTTTAGCTGTATTTTTGAGCAGGTTGCCCTTTCTCGCAATGCCTGCTGGCCTCCTTACGCCGTTCATTAGGCAGACCGAGTAGATTAGCACAAAACCCTGACGGCCATGCTGCGCTTGTTCTTATTGGTTGCTTCGCTTACCCAGTTGCTTGCTTTTCGGGCAGCGGCTCAAATGGACGTACCCGCTAACACCGCCTCGCTACGCGCTGCTGCGCCCGCCGACCGGCCAGTGAGCGTAGCAGCGGCTAACGAGTCGGACGCAAAAGCAGCATTAGCAGCGCTTGACCACCGTATCGCCCCGGCGGTGAAACAGGCCCGGGCCATCTTGCCGCAGGCCAAGCGGCGCTTCCTGAAAGGGTTGCCGGACGGCCAGGGGTCCTACGTCACCACCCGCGTCGCGGACCCCGATGGGCGGTTTGAGCAGGTCTTTGTGCGCGTCAAACAGTGGCAAGGGTCGCAAATACAAGGCTTTATTGCCAGCCAGTCCAACGTAGTCGAATCATTTCAACAAAACCAGCTCGTTACGTTTTCCGAATCGGCCGTGCTGGACTGGACCATCAGCCGTCCCGACGGCTCTGAAGAAGGTAACTACGTCGGCAAGTTGATCGATGCCAACGGCCAGTAAACCTGATTTGTCCGGCCCATTTTAGTAAGATTCCTACCACTCATCCTTACCCGCATTCCTATGCAGCTCACCGCCCTCACCCCGCCCGCCACCGCTAGCCGCGCCCAGCAGCTCATGGCCCTCGAAGACCAGTACGGGGCCCACAACTATCATCCCTTGCCTGTGGTGCTGACGCGTGGCGCCGGCGCGCTCCTCTGGGACGTGGACGGCAAGCGGTACTACGACTTCCTGTCGGCTTACTCTGCTGTTAACCAAGGTCATTGCCACCCGCGCATTATCGGGGCCCTCATCGAGCAGGCCCAGCAGTTGACGCTCACCTCGCGAGCTTTTTTTAATGATCAGCTGGGGACTGCTGAAAAGCAGCTTTGCGAGCTGTTCCGCTACGACAAGGCCCTGCTGATGAACTCGGGGGCCGAAGCCGTGGAAACGGCCCTCAAGCTGGCCCGCAAGTGGGGCTACCAGGAAAAAGGCATTGCTCCGAACCAGGCTCGTATCGTGGTGGCCGAGCATAATTTCCACGGACGCACCACGGGCATCATATCCTTTAGCACCGACGGCGACAGCACGGGCGGTTTCGGTCCTTTTGTGCCGGGCTACCAAGTGGTGCCTTACAATGACATCGAGGCCCTCGCCGCAGCCCTGCAAGATCCGCACGTGTGCGGCTTTTTAATTGAGCCCATCCAGGGCGAGGCGGGCGTGGTATTGCCTGCCGTGGGCTACCTGGCCCAGGCTGCTGCCTTGTGCCGACAGCACAACGTGCTGCTAATCACCGACGAGATCCAGACTGGCTTGGGCCGCACCGGCAAGTTGCTGGCCTCCGACCACGAATCAGTGCACGGCGACATCCTCATCCTGGGTAAGGCCTTGAGCGGGGGCGTATTGCCGGTGTCGGCGGTGCTGGCCGACGACCACGTTATGCTCACCATTCAGCCTGGCCAGCACGGCTCCACGTTTGGGGGCAACCCGCTGGCCTGCGCCGTAATGCGGGCGGCCTTAGACGTGTTAATTGAAGAAAAGCTGGCCGACAACGCCGCCCGCCTGGGCGAGATTTTTCGCGAGCGGATGCGCCAAATCCAAGTTCAACGGCCCGACGTGGTGGAGTTAGTGCGGGGCCGGGGCCTGCTCAATGCGGTGGTTATCCGGCCTGCCGACGACGGCCGTACCGCCTGGGACGTGTGCGTGACACTGATGGAACGCGGCTTACTGGCCAAGCCCACCCACGGCGACATTATCCGCTTCGCGCCCCCGCTGGTGATTACAGAGGAACAGTTGCACGAGGCTTGCGATTTGATTACGAGCGTAATAACAGAATTCTAGTCTATTCCGCATAGGATTAAAGAAGGCAAACGGAGTTTCACTGAGCAACCGATTTACTCCGCGCACTTTCTTTAACCCTGTGCAAAACGCTTCAAATATTTCTTACTGGGAACACCAATCCTTCTTCGGGCCGGCCGATGTTGTGGTGGTCGGCGCGGGACTGGTGGGCCTGACAGCGGCGCTGTATTTGCGGCAGCGTCGGCCCGCCTGGCGCGTGGTGGTGCTGGAGCGCGGTGCGCTGCCCAGCGGCGCTTCCACCAAAAATGCGGGCTTCGCCTGTTTTGGCTCAGTTTCCGAATTGATTGAGCAGGAAAAGCGCGGCGACTTGCAGGCCACGGTGGCCGCGCGCTGGGAAGGCTTGGCGCGGCTGCGCGCCTTGGTTGGCGATGCAGCCCTCGACTATCGGCCGGTGGGTGGGTACGAGCTGTTCCGCCACGAAGAAGTGGTCCTGGCGCAGGAATGCCGCGAAAAGATTGCCTACTTCAACCACCTGTTGGCCCCGGTGGTAGGCCATGCCCGCACCTTCCACGACGCGAGCGACGAGGCCGGGCGATTCGGCTTCCGGGGCGTGGGCACGCTGCTCAAAAATAAGTGCGAAGGCAGCCTCGACGCCGGGCGCATGATGCGGGCCTTGTTGGCCCGCGCCTGGGCCGCCGATGTACCCGTGCTCACCAATTGCGCGGTAGAGGCCCTGGAAACAGTTGCGGGCCGCAGCGTGCGGGTGCGCCTCGCCAATGGGGCCTCCATCGAGACCGGCCAGGTGCTAGCGGCCACCAATGCTTTCGCTGCTGAGTTACTCCCCGACTTGGCCGTGGTGCCCGGCCGCGGCCAAGTGCTGGTGACCGAGCCCCGGCCCGACGTGGCCTTAGCTGGCACCTTTCACTACGACCGTGGCTACGCCTATTTTCGCCAGCTGCCCGACCACCGCCTACTGCTGGGCGGCGGCCGCAACCTGGATTTTGCGGCCGAGCAAACCACCACCCTCGGCCTAACCGAGCCGGTACAAACGTACTTGGAATGCCTGTTGCACGACGTCATCTTGCCGGGGTCCCAGCCGCGCGTCGACTACCGGTGGAGCGGGGTCATGGGTTTCGGACCGGCGCTGGCGCCGATCATCGACTGGGCGCAGCCGGGGGTGCTGGCCGCCGTGCGCTGCAACGGCATGGGCGTGGCCCTGAGCGCTGATACGGGTTGGCAAGCAGCGCAATTACTGAGCAGCGCGTAGCGAAAATTCGCCGCTGTGCGTACAACCCCGTCTCTTCTTTACTTCTGGTGTTCTCTCTTATGCACACATACTTACGCCGGCGCGGCCAAACGTGGTCATGGCTGGTACTATTAGCACTGGGCCTAGGTAGCTTAGGTACTGGCTGCCAGAGTGCCCGGCCAAGCTACTCGTTTCAACCGCTGTCTACTACCACGATCCCGCCCCGCCCCACAGCAACCGACGCGCCGGTCGCCACGCCAGCCGTGGCCGCACAGTCTTCAACACCCGCCGTGGCAGCCGCTCCCGCCCGTGAAAACGTGGGCCGCTTGGTGCGGACCCGAGCGCGGCACTTGCTGGCGCTGAGCTCCTTCCTACAGCCCGCGCCGGTACGCGATGCGCTCGTGCAGCTGCGGCCCCACCGCCGGGCCGTCGGGGCCCTGGCCCGCACGCAGCACACGACCGAAGCCGGGCTGGGCCGCACCGTACTATTCATTGTGGGGGTAGTGCTGGCCGTACTGGCGGGCTTGGTCGCACTGGTGAACGTGATTTTTGGGGTGGGTTTTTTCACCGCGCTAGGCTACACGGCGGCCGGCTTGGTGGTGCTGTATCTTTTGTATAAGCTGTTCAGTCCGAAGAAAAAGGCCTGAAGCAGTGCCTCGCGCAATATCACAAGGGGCCTGGCAACACAACCTCCGGGGTCCCGGCGCGGTTGTACCGTATTAAACAATTCGTAGTTCCATGCCCCTCCTTCCCACCGACCGCCCCCGCCGCAACCGTAAATCGCAGGTTATCCGCGACATGGTGCAGGAAACCCGCCTCACCGCCCACGATTTTATTTTCCCCCTGTTCATCATCGAAGGTCAGAACCAGCGGCTGGAAGTGAAATCTATGCCTGGCATCTACCGCTACTCGGCCGATACGGTTATCGACGAGGTGGGGCGCTGTATAGATTTGGGCATCAATGCCTTCGCACCTTTTCCTAGCATTAGCGACGATAAAAAAGACCGGCTGGCCCGCGAGTCGGCCAACCTCGACGGGTTGTACTTGAAGACGGTGGCCGTCATCAAGCGGCAATTTCCCGACGTGGTGATCATGACCGACGTGGCCATGGACCCCTACAGCAGCGACGGCCACGACGGCGTGGTGGACGTGGACTCGGGCGAAATCCTGAACGACGCCAGCCTAGAGGTGCTTGGCCAGATGGCCTTGGCCCAGGCCCGCGCCGGGGCCGACATTATCGGGCCTTCGGACATGATGGACGGCCGCGTGGGCTGGATCCGCGACGTGCTGGATAGCAACGCACTCCAACACGTGAGCATCATGAGCTACACAGCCAAGTACGCCTCAGCCTTTTACGGCCCCTTCCGCGATGCGCTGGACTCGGCCCCGAAAAAAGGCGATAAGAAGAGCTACCAGATGAACCCTGCCAACCGCCGTGAGGCCCTGCGCGAGTTGGCCCTCGACGAAGCGGAAGGCGCCGACATGGTGATGGTGAAGCCCGCCCTGAGCTACCTCGACGTCATCCGTGAGGTGAAGGACCACACCCACCTGCCCGTCACGGCCTACAACGTGTCGGGCGAATATGCCATGATCAAAGCCGCTGCTCTCAACGGTTGGATGGACGGCGAGCGCACGATGCTGGAGGTGTTGCTCAGCATCAAGCGCGCCGGGGCCGACGCCATTCTGACCTACTTTGCCAAGGAAGCCGCCGAGGCGCTGCGGCGCGGCTAGTTCCCCATTTCTTCCGATTATCCCAGTATAAAAAACGGGAAATTAGCCGCGCGTTTTTTTATGCCGAGCCGGCCCCGGCAGGGCCCCGGGGGCTAGTCGGTAAGCCGCCGAAGAGCGGGCAGGCGGTAAAATGCCCACAGGTACCTACATTCAGGTATCCAGATCGCGCAGCTAAGTAGCTAAACTCATCATTAGCAATGGTCCATATGGTTTGAGCCTAACTTTTCTCTCTTTTGCCTAAGTTTCAAGGCTCCGTGGGTGGCCTGCTAAACCTGATGCCTCACAGTGATTTACAGCAAATCAGTATGGGCGGTTTGGTGCTCATATTTCGGGTTGGGAGCTATCATTGCGGCATCAACCTAAAACCCTGGTTCATGTCCGATTTGTTCTTACGCTTGGCCACGGCCGCCGATTTGCCCGCGGTGCTGGCCCTGGTGCGCCAAGTGGTGCCGCTGATGAACGCAGCCGGCAACTTTCAGTGGACCAGCGAGTACCCTGACGAAGCGGTGTTTCGGCGCGACATCGAGCACCAGCACCTGTGGGTGGCCGAGCGCCTGGGGGTCCTCGAAGGCGTCGCCGCCCTCACCCAAGAGCAAGACGCTGAATATGCCGACGCCGACTGGGACGCCGCCGAGCCCGCACTGGTGACGCACCGCCTCGCCGTGGCCCCCGTCGCCCAGGGCCGGGGCGTGGCGGCGGCCCTCCTCCAGCAAGCCGAACGCGAAGCCGTGCGGCGCGGCCTGCGTGTGCTGCGGGTGGACACTAACTCGGAGAACGCTGCCACGCAACGGCTTTTCCCGAAGTTGGGCTACCGGTTTGCGGGCAAAATCACGCTGGCGTTTCGGCCGGAGTTGCGATTTTTCTGCTACGAGAAGTGGCTAGAGTCCTTCAGTGATGCTTAGCAGGGCACACTATCGTACCTCTGCTACCTTCATTAATGCAGCGGAAAATCCTTCGCCATCATCGTGCGAAGCTGTTTCTCCGACACTGCTTTATCCAATGGCTCACGTTCGGCGGGCGGCGGTGTATGGTTGTAGTACACAATGGCTTTCTGCTGACTGTCGTAGATAAACAAGCAGATGTCTGACTTGGCCTTGGTTGCTACTGGCACCATCATTCCCATAGTCAGCAGGCTTACCCCAATGGTTTTAGCCATTTGGTTGCTGGTAGTTGCTTCCCAGGCGGATAAACCCTCGCGTGGCCGTAACCAGCGGGTAGCGCTGGTTCTGGCCCACCAGCAAGTAACCCAACACCGGCAAATGGGCCCCCGTGTCTAACCGCTGCCGTTTTTCAATACCGGATACTGCTCGGCAAATTTCTTGTCTGGCCTGTTGTTGCAGCGAATCAGGAACTGTCAACTCACCGCGCACGTGCAGTTCGGATTGGTGCTTGATAAGCAGTTCGCGCATCAGCCGCATCGACTCAGCCGATGCTTCCTGATTAAATTCTGGCTGATTGCCCCGCCGAATTTTAGCGACTTGCGCTACCGGCGGGGCATAAGGTATTTCATGAATAGCAATGGACTGAAATCTGGGGCGGAGGATACCAGAAGAAGTGGCACAGGAC
>JANPOR010000544.1:0-3002 GCA_031428075.1 Hymenobacter sp.
GCCGGACTGTTGGCTTTTACCACAGCCGGTACCGCGCGATTCAAGGAAATTTCCGTGGAGCGCATCAACGTCCTGGAAAGCAACGGGCAGCTGCGCCTGGTAATTTCCAACCAAAGCCGCTCGCCCGAATGCCTGACCTATGGCAAACCCTTTACCCCGCCCATTCCGGGTGGAAACCGGCCCGGGCTCATCTTTTACAACGATGAGGGCACTGAGAATGGCGGCCTGGTCTTCCGGGGCGGCAAGGATGAGAAGGGCAACTTCAACGCCATCGGGCATTTTTCTTTTGACCAGTACAATCAGAACCAGGTGCTGTATCTGAGCTATACCGACGACAATGGCAACCAAAACACGGGGCTGCACATTGATGACTGGCAAAAGTCGCCGGCGTTTTGGGACTGGCGGGCCGAATACAAAAAAGCGCAAAAGATGCCCGACAGTCCGGAAAAAGCAGCTTTGCTGAAGAATTTGCTGGAGCCCCGACCGGGGCAGAAGGCGTTTGCGCAACGGGTCTTTGTGGGCAAGGACGAAAGCAAAACCGCAATGGTCTCCCTGTCCGACCGCATGGGTAAGCCGCGCCTGCAGCTGCTGGTGGATTCGAATGGCGTCGCGAAATTGAACTTCCTGGACCAGCAAGGCAACGTCACGCGAAGCTTGGCGCAATAATTAGTTGGTCCGAACAGATGAAGAGGCCAAGAAGTGGCAGACTCACCCAGTACATGAAAACGGTGGTATTGCTGGATAAACGAGCCAACATGAGCGCTAGGCACCGCCTATTGCTGGTAACGTGGTAGAACGAGGTATTAGAGGGCTCAGTAAGTAGGGCACGGGGCGAATGGCTCATAAAATCCGCATCAGGTGCGTTTCTGGCTCGTGGCGGTGGTGCAGGAAGTCGCAAATAGGCGGGTCAATAAGGTGCACCTTTCTGGTCCCACCGGTAGCCACTCGGTGGGCGTTGGTACGCCCACCGAGTGGCCGCTTGTTTAACATTTAACCAAGGCCACCAGGTGGAGGGCCGGCTTCTGTTGTTCAGGGAAAGGAGCCAAATAATAGAAATGGAATGGGAGCGGATTACGTTTGCCGTTAGGTGCTCCTTTTTCGCGTTCCTGCTTTATGAGGCACCTTGCTACTTCGCTCTGCCATCAGGTCCTGTTGACTTCCCTGGGCAGCCTACTGCTGCTTATGGGCACGTCCTGTGACCAACAAGTGCCCCCCCAGCAGCTGAGGCACGGCCGGCCTACACCCTCATTTCGGTCCTTATCCTACCGCATAACCCGGCTCGATCAGCCCTCCTTTTTGGACAGTTTGCACGTCCTGTTGAGCAGCCTTGGTTCATCGGTTGTGGACAAAGCCTATATCGTGTCTTATTACTGCGAGCTCTAGTTTACTAATATTCAAGGACGGCGCTCGTGTTTAAGTACTTATACTCGTCGCGAAGTGAAAAGAGAAAAAAGGAGGTAACCTTGCGGCATGGAATGGCGCTTGCCTGATTCGGAGCGGGTCTTGTTACAGCAAGCGCAGCGCGCCTGCCGGGGCGGGGCGGGGTACGTGCCGGTGACGGTGCTCTTGATGCTCGACCTGGGCCACGCCGCCGCCGCGGTGGCCCAGGCGTTGGGGGTGGATGGGAGCAGCGTCTACCGCTACGCCCAGGCTTACCGCCTCCAGGGTCTGGTCGCTTACCTGCGGGCCGAGCAGCCGGGCTATTGGGGCTTGCTCACCAGCGCCCAACTCGCCGGTCTGTGCCACGAAGTGGGCCAGACGCTGTACACCGACTGCCGGGCCATTGCCGACTGGCTGGCCGACACGTCCGGGGTGCGCTACTCGGTCTCGGGCCTGACCGACCTGCTGCACCGGCTGGGCTACTCCTACAAATTGACCACCGCCGTGCCCTGCCAGGCCGACGCGGCCGCACAAACGGCCTTTCTGGCCGACACGCTGACCCCGCTGCTGGCGCAGGCCAATGCGGGGGACGCGGTGGTCTATTTTGCCGACGCGGCCCATCCCACCCACAACACCCGCGCCACCCACGTGTGGACCGAAACGGGCAAGGAACGGCCCCTGCTCACCGTCAGTGGCCGGGAACGGGTCAACCTCAACGCCGCCCTCAACGCCCACGTCCCCACCCAGGTACACCTCGACGAAACCGATTGCGTCAACGCCCAAAGCGCCCAGCGGCTCTACGAGAAAATCCTGGCCGCCCACCCCGAGGGCCCGGTCTACGTCGTCTGCGACAACGCCCGCTACTACAACAACAAGGCCCTGACCGAGTGGCTGGTCGACAAGCGCCTGGTGCAGGTCTTTTTGCCGCCGTATTCACCCAATTTGAACCTGATTGAACGGCTCTGGAAGTTTCTGCGCCAGAAAATCATCAACACCTCCTTCTTCCGCACCAAAGGCCAATTCAAAACCGCTGTGCTGGACTTCTTTGACCGGCTCCCCGAGTTTGAACAAGACCTCGCGTCCCGCTTAAGCCTCAAATTCCATGTCCTCGACTCGCATACCAATTCGTGACGAGTATAACATGGTGTATATTGACTGACAAATACGGCCTGAAGGACTAAGCACTCTGGCGCCATATGAGGCAGGCGTTACGGAGCATTTGAGAAAAACCAGCTAGTGAGAAACAAGAAATGCACGGCGCGACAAACATAGAAAATGCCTTACTGAAAAGCGTGGTTCCCCATGCGAGCTTGCGGGACTATGTGCGCGAGTACCAGGTGTTTCGGTTTGTATTTGACGGCAAGGCCGCGCCGCCGCCCAAGTTCCACGCGCCCCGCCCGGAGCATTGAGGTGGTCTAGCTAGGCCGCACAGAGTTGGGACGTGGTTTGAAATTGGGTTTCGAAGTGATTGGGGGCGAGATAGCCGAGGGCCGAATGCCGGCGCTCGGCGTTGTAATAGGCGAGATAATGGCTGATTTCCAGCCGCGCTTCCGTGAGATTGCGGAAGCTGCCGCCGTCGAGTAATTCGGTTTTGAGCCGACTCCAAAAGGATTCGGCGTGGG
>JANPOR010000545.1:0-3012 GCA_031428075.1 Hymenobacter sp.
TGTCGATTTAATAGACAAATTTTTGTTGGTCAACTAGTTGATCGGATGCGATGGTGCTTTCAAGCAGAAGTTGTTAAATACTAACTGTTTGTTCTGGCCAGTAAGCCGATGATGTTCTAAAATCCAAATACGAGTTATTGAATAACGCGGGTAATAATTAGACCAGCAATACTTTATCGACTTAAGATGAAACGTCGCAACTTTCTTCAAACCACAGCGGCGGCCACGGCGGGCGCGGCCCTGCTGGGCAGCATGCCGGTGGGGGCCTACGGCTATTCGCCCGAGCTTGTGGCCCTGACCAACGCCAACACGGTCTCCGACAAGGTATTGGTCATTATTCAGTTGCAGGGCGGTAACGACGGGCTGAATATGATTATTCCGCGCGACCAATACCCGGCTCTGTTGGCGGCGCGCGCCAACATCGCCCTGCCCGAAGCCGCCGTGCTGCCGCTCACCGCAGCCACGGGCATTCACCCGGCCATGGCGGCGCTCCAGGGCCTGTATCAAAACGGGCAGGTGGGGGTGGTACAAAGCGTGGGCTATCCGAGCCCCAACTTTTCGCATTTCCGGGCCACCGACATTTGGACGTCGGGCTCCGATTCAAACGTGACGCTGAACACGGGCTGGGCCGGGCGCTACCTTGACCATGAATTTTCGGACTTTCCCACCGGCTACCCTAGCGCCCAGAACCCCGACCCGCTGGCCGTGTCCATCGGCTCGGTGGTGAGCAACTGCGTGCAGGGCCCCAGTATGAACATGGGCATGGCCATCGCCAGCACCTCGTCGTTTTACCAACTGCTAAGTGGTGGTGTGGACGCGGCCCCCGCCACGCCGGCCGGCCATGAATTGACGTTCATCCGCCAAGTAGTGGCCCAGACGCAGGTGTACACTGCCGCCATTCAGGCCGCGGCAGCCAAGGCCAAAAATCTCTCGCCTTTGTACCCGGCCGCTGGTAAGAACAACCTGGCCGACCAACTCAAAATCGTGGCCCAACTGGTGGCCGGGGGCCTGAGCACCCGCATCTACGTGTGCAACATGGGCGGCTTCGACACCCACACGTTGCAAGTGCCCGCCACGGGCCCCACCACCACGGGCAGCCACGCCACGCTGCTAGGCAAAATTGCGGAAGCGGTGAGTGCCTTCCAGGACGACCTTGGGCGCCTGCACCTGCAAGACCGGGTGGTGGGCATGACGTTTTCGGAATTCGGGCGGCGCATCCGGTCGAACTCGGGCCTGGGCACCGACCACGGCACGGCGGCTCCGCTGTTCGTGTTCGGCAGCCGCGTCAACCCCATCGTGCACGGCGCCAACCCGCAACTGCCCCCAGCCGCCGGCGTGAATGACAACATCGCCATGCAGTTCGATTTCCGCAGCATTTACACCAGTATTTTGCAAGACTGGTTCCAGGTGACGCCGGCCACGTTGCAGGAGTTGTTTGGCCGTACCTTTCCATACGTGCCGGTGCTACGGCAGGCTGGGCCGCTTGCCGCCGGTAGCGCGGCCCGGGTGGCCGAGTTTAGCGTCTTCCCCAACCCCGTGCCGTGCGGTGGCCAGGCCACCGTGGACTACCAAAGCCAGGGCGGCCACGTGCAAGTAGCGGTGTTCGACACCCAAGGCCGTGAAGTACGGGTGCCCTTCGACCGCACCGTCGCCGCCGGGCCGCAGCGGCTACCCCTCGACTTGGCCGGCCTTGCCGCCGGGGCGTACTACTGCCAAGTGCGCGAAGGTAGCAAATCCGGCTCGCGCCTCTTGGTGATTGAGTGAAGGGCCACAACCCCGTTCCGGCGGGGCCGTAGAAGTAATCTACTGGCCTTCATGGGCCGCGCCGTTCCGAACCTTCTACTTGTTTTAGCTCTAACCTCATGGCCTCCAACGACCTCGAAGTCCAACTCGAAAAAATTCTGCCCGAAGACCTCGCCCGCACCTTCGAAAGTGCCTACCACGTGTTCCAGGGCAACCACGAGCATATGGACGACTTGCTGAAGAATGGCGGCATCTTACTACGCAAGGCCGCTCAGAAGTTTACCCCCACCCAATTGATTTTGGGTATCGCCGGCACCGCCGCCGTGGCCGTGATACTTATCAACCGTAGCGAGGACTAAGCCTTGTGCTGCCGCGTACAAAAGGCGGGGGCCCCAGGCCCGCGCCTTTTTTTGTGCCGGCCAGCCTCGCTTAAGCGGCCTTCGAACTTGAATTATTTCCTCCTGCCGAAATATTAACGGGCAAGCTTGGCAATTGCTTACCTTGCCGGTCTATGAAAAACCTGTTGCTGGCCACTGGCTTGCTGACCCTGGCTTCTTCTTCTCCGCCCGCTCCGCCCGTGCCTTTACACGCCCCCGCATCCGCCCTGGCCGACCCCAACACCACCGACGAAGTACCTCAGAACAACAAGTTTGTCATCTACCAGATGATGACGCGGCTGTTTGGCAACAAGGTGGCCCTGAATAAGCCCTACGGCACCATTGCGGAGAACGGCTGTGGTAAGTTCAATGACATCACCGACAGGGCCCTCACGGAAATTAAAGCATTGGGTGTGAGCCACGTCTGGTACACAGGCGTGATTGAGCACGCCACCATGACGGACTACGCCGCCCAAGGCATCCCGGCCGACGACGCCGACGTGGTGAAGGGCCGTGCTGGCTCGCCCTACGCCATCAAAGATTACTATGACGTGGACCCCGACCTAGCCGTGGTGGTGAAAAACCGCATGGCTGAGTACGAGGCCCTCATCGGCCGCACCCATGCCCACGGGCTCAAGGTGCTCATGGATTTCATTCCCAACCATGTGGCCCGCTCGTACAAGTCGGACACCAAGCCCGTGGGTGTAATCGATTTGGGGGCCAACGACGATAAATCCAAGGCTTTCGTCCCCAACAACAACTTTTACTACCTGCCCGGCAAGAGCTTCGTGATGCCCGCCGGCTACAACCCGCTGGGGCCAGCCAAGGGCCCGCGCGAGGACGGCAAGTACACCGAAAACCCCGCGCGGGCCACCGGCAACGACGTGTTCTC
>JANPOR010000546.1:0-6565 GCA_031428075.1 Hymenobacter sp.
GAAGAAGAAATGCGGCGCGCACTGTGCTACTGGCGCACCAAGAATGCCCGGTTGGGAATAACCGGTGTGCTGCTGTACAGCGAGGGACAAATTATGCAGGTGCTGGAGGGCGAAGCCGAGGCAGTACGCGCGCTGTACGCCAACATTGCCGCCGACGTGCGGCACCGGAGCGTGACCAAGCTGGCCGACGGCCCTGTGCTTGGCCGCACTTTTGCCGACTGGTCGATCCGGTTCCGGAACGTGGACACCGTGAATTTTATGCGCTTCGCAGAACTTCTCGACGCTGCTCCGGACCATGCCAGCGGCCTGGCTCCGCTGCTGGAATCCTTCATGGCCCAAGGCCCATGGAATTAGTCGACTGCACGCTGTAGGTGGTCCTGACTGGTCGCTATTTTACGACTTCTACCCTCAAAAGAATATCCTGTACCGGCCATTTGTCCGATTCGACGGGCACTTGGGAAATCTTGTCCACCACATCCTGCCCTTCCGTTACTTCGCCGAACACCGTGTACTGGCCGTCGAGCGAAGGCGCACCGCCCACCGTGGCGTAGGCGCGCAGCTGGGCAGGCGTGAGGCGGTGGGGCGTCATGGCCTGGGCTTGGTTGGGGGCCAGTTTTTCGCCCACCACGAAGTAAAAATCGGTGTTCGATGACAGCCGGCCGGGGTTCTGCTCGTCGTCGTAGCGGGCCATGCCCAGGGCCCCCTTCTGGTGGAAGTGGTCGGCCCGAAACTCGGGCGGCAGGCGGTAGCGGTGCAGCCGGATGGTGCGGGGACCCGACGTTTGGCCGCCTTGCACGGCAAATCCTTTCACCACCCGATTGAACATCGTTTCATTGAACACCCCTTTGCGGGTGAGCAGCAGAAAGTTGGCCTTATGGATGGGTGTGTCGTCGTAGAGCCGCACCCGAATTTTGCCCAGCCGCGTGGTGATGAGCACTTCCGAGCCGGGGTATTGCTGACCGTAAGCGAGCAGCGCGGCCGGCGCGGTGGAGTCGGTGAGGGCGGCGATGTCGGGCCCCGGTACCGCCGGTGCAGTTTTGACGGCCACGACCGGCGGCGGGGCTTGGTTGCAGGCGGCCAGCAGGGCCAGCCCGAGCACGGTGGGCCGGCAGGCAAAGAAAATCGGCATAATAGCGGCTTGGTGGCGTCGGCAAGGTAAGGCCGGGCCCCGCGCAAAAAAAGCCCGCGCCTCCCGGTGCGGGCTTTTCCGAAAGAAACAAACCAAAGCTTGCGCGCTAAAACCTACGGTAAGAACGTAACTCTTTTCCCAGGCCCAGCCTCTTGGCGATGTCGGCAAACATCTCGGGCTCGAAGTCATCATCGCCGGGCGAATTGATGCCGGGCTCTTCTCCGAGTACGGGATAAGGCACTCCTTTTTTTACGCCCTGGATGACGACCAGTTCCGAGCCATCTTCCGGGTGCTTGCCGTTCCAGATAAGGCCCGTTTTCATGTAGACGTTGGGCGAAAATGTGTAAAGCTCACAGTGCAGGTTGTGCAGCATGAACGCGGGCGCCTCGGGGAAGGCCGTGTTGCTGAGGGTGGGTACAGGCATAATTTTCTTCGCATCCACGCCGGTGAGCTTTTTTAGGGCCAGGGCGTAGGCGTACACGTGCAAGCCGCCGCGCACTAGCAGGTAGCCTACATGGTGCGGGCGCAAGAGCCGGTTACCATCCCGTACACCCGCATTTTGTTGGCGCGGGCCCCACATTCGAGAAAGAAGTTATGCAGCAGGTCCAGGCGCAGGTTGCCGGGGCTGAACACGTCCTGGCCCGTCCAGAAGTTTCCTGTCGAGTTGACTGGCAGCGGTGCTTGGCCACTGGAAAGGAAGTGGTATGTGTTGCGGGTGTCGGCGGCCCCGGCCAGCGGGCCGGCAACCGGGTCCTTGTTGCGGACGCTCGTGCCGGTTAGCAGCAGCGTAGCTCACGGCCTCGATGTGCGAGTACTCTTCGGTCGCAATGGCCGCCACAAGGGAATAAAATGACTGAAGCCGGTCGCGCTCCCGGGAGTTGAACGACTGAAACGTGCAGTTCATCAGGGTGCTCATCTCGCCAAATTTGTCGCCCAGCAACTTCTGGATGGCCGTTGCGTCGTTGGCGGAAGGACCGGTAGGTTTTGGCAAGTCAACAGCTAGCTCGTCGAGGCGCAGTATCGTGAGCGGCAGGCGGTGAGGAGTGGAAAGAAAAAAGTCAGCCCTGCCCCAAGGTAGAACTGGCTTTTTCTACGTAGATTATTTCTCGACGGATACGTACTAATTAATTGACCAAAAAGTAGTTGTCAGAAAATAATGGCTGATAATTAGAGTATTTGTCTACTGCGAAGCGTTGCCCTTTTGCTTAATCTTTTCGGTCCCGGCGGGGCCCTTGGTCTTTACTTTCAGCTTCACATCGGTCGGGGCCGCGCCGGGCGCCGGGGCCTCTTGTGGCGGGGCGTCTTGGGCAGCTTGTATTTCGTCGGGCGTTTCGGCGCGTTTTTCTTTTTCCTGGGCCAGCAGCAGGTGGTCCTGGACCAGGGTATTTTTCTTGGCAGCAGCCAGCTCGGTCGTCAGCTTGGCTCTTTCGTCCTTGCTGAGCTTGTTGGGGGCCATGAGTTGGTTTAAGTCGGGCTTGCCGGCGTTTTGCCAGGCCGTGAGCCAGAGCGACGCCACCAGGGTAGGGGCCAGCTTGAGGCGGTTGGCTACCATGCCGCCTACTTCCTTCTCGTAGGCCGCTGCGAAAGCATCGGAGTAGCGGCGCTGGGTCTTGCCGTAGCGGTGCGAAAATGTGTAGCGCTCGGATCCGGGTATGGCTTTCTCCACCTTGCCAGCCCGATCAAACGTCTCGGTAAGAAAGCCATAGCTGCGTTGTACCGTGAGCCAGGCCGTGGCCAGCGGGTTCTTCACGTAGGCCGCTGGCTCGCCCGTAATGTTGTAGTCGCCGACGTATTTTTCGGGCAGGGCGCTTTCCCAGAGGCTGTGTAGGCCGGCCTCGTTGGTCAGCTGCCCGTCGTAGTTGATGGTGGTGTGCAGCGGCACGAAGGCATCGCCCACGTAGTGCCCCAGCTCGGCCGAGAGCCTGACGATGCCTACGGTGTCGCGCTGCCGGAAGGCTTCGGTGAGCTGGTCAGTGGCGGCGACGATGGCCCACGGCACGGTGCCGTACTTCTTCAGCGTGTCGGCTGAAAATTTCTCTACCGCCGCGTTGAAGTCCTGCGGCACCTTGCCGAAGGGGTCGTCTTCCGAGTAGTGATCCATGTCGATGAAGTGCTTGCTGGCCTCGTCGGGATCGGTGGCGCGGCGCTCGTCGGGGACCGTACTCTGGCGCACCAGCTCGGGCAAATGGCGGTAATAAAATCCCTGCATGCTGCTCGGCAGCCGGTACACGGCCGCCTGAGTGATGAGGCGGTGGCCAAAAAAGCCCCAGGCCCCGGCCGATCCTACTGCCAGCACGGCCAGCACCAGCGGCAAAAATATCTTTTTCATAGAAATAAAATAAAAAATGCGTTGCCGGCCACCCCGGCCCCTAAAGGTCGGCAGCAACCGGCAACTGCTGAGTAAAAATCTATTAATTTCCCACGTACACCACGCCAGCTTTCATCACGAAGCGGGGGCGCATCAGGGCCGTAATGTCTTGGAGCGGGTCGCCGTCGAGGGCTACCACGTCGGCCAGCTTGCCGGCTTCGAGGGCCCCCAGGTTGGCGGTTTCGTCGAGCAGCGCCGCGGCGTTGAGCGTGGCGCTGCGGATGGCTTCGAGCGCGGGCATGCCGGCCTCGGTCATGTAGCCGAACTCGCGGGCGTTCTGGCCGTGGCGGTACACGCCGGCATCGGTGCCGAAGGCCACCCGCACCCCGGCCTTGTAGGCTCGCGCGAAGGTGCCCTGTATCACGTTGCCGATGCTTACCGCCTTGGCTGTCACCACCGGCGGGAAGTAGCCGGGCTTGCGGGCCGAGTCGGCCACCGATTTACCGGCGATGATGGTAGGCACGTACCAAGCTGTGCTTTTCTTGAACAGCGCGATGGCTTCGTTGTCCATCAACGAGCCGTGGTCGATGCTGTTCACGCCCGCCCGTAGGGCCCGCTTGATGCCCTCGGAGCCGTGGGCGTGGCAGGCCACGCGCATGCCCAGGTCGTGGGCGGTTTCTACCACGGCCCGGATTTCAGCTTCGGTGTACTGGGGCCCGCTCCCGTTTTTACTCAGGTCGAGCACGCCGCCGGTGGAAGCGATTTTGATGAGGTCGGCCCCACGCTTGAACTGCTCGCGCACGGCTTGGCGGCACTGGTCGGGGCCGTTGGCCACGCCCTCGGCCGGGCCGGGGTTCAGGCGCTCAATCAGAAAATCGCTCAGGCCATCGGTGTTGTCCATGTGGCCGCCGGTGGCCGACAGCGCCACGCCCGCTGTGTAGATGCGGGGCCCCGGCACCAAGCCCTGGGCCACGGCTTTGCGCAGGGCGATGTTCACGCCCGAGCCGCCGCAGTCGCGCACGGTGGTAAAGCCCGCCCGCAGCGTCGTCAGGGCGTAGCCCTGGGCGCGGTAGGCAATGTCAGCAGGGTTGAGCAGAAACTGCTCGGTAAAGGCGCTTTTGCTGAACTGCGACTCCAGGTGTACGTGGCAGTCAATGAGGCCGGGCAGCACGGTGCGGTTCTCAAGGTCGATGACCTTATCCTGGGCCCCCCCGGCGGCGTAGCCGGCCTGCACCGCCACGATGCGGTCCTTCTCGACCACCACGGTCTGCTGGGCTAGCATGCGGCCGCTGCGTACGTCGAGCAGGTGGCCGCAGTGCAGGTAGGTTTTTTGGGCGAAAGCAGCGGAGGGCCCCAGCAGCAAAGCAGTTGCCAGGAAGGGAATAAATTTATGCGTCATAGGTTTGTTGAAGGATGGGGCGGTAAGGTACCAAGATTGCCGTATTCAGCGGCCATAAAAGCCACTACTCTCCAAACTGTCATTCCGAATGAAGCGAGGAACCTGAGGCCATCGGTTGGTGGTCGCTAACTCGGATTCCTCGCTTCGTTCGGAATGACAGTTTAATCTCCTGTCGCAGCGCTAACGCCCTATTTCTCACTTCCAATCTCTTAAGTTTATGACTACCCAAGAAGATTTTGAAGCTGCGGCCCAGCGCGCCCAGCAGTTGCCCAGCAAGCCCTCCAACACGGTGCTGCTTCAACTCTACGCCCTCTACAAGCAGGCCACCGACGGCGATACCACCGGCGAGCGGCCCGGCGGCTTCGATTTTAAAGCTATTGCCAAGCACGACGCTTGGAACGTTCTGCGCGGCACTAGCAACGACGCCGCCCGCCAGCAGTACGTAGAGCTGGTGGCCGAGCTGGCGGGGTAGCGGCCTTTCGTCATTGCGAAGGGGCAAATGCTAGGCAGGTAGAGAAAAGTTGTCCTTGCTTTGTCGTTCCTCGCAGGACGACCTCCCACTATCTTGCCTCATGCTCATTTCCCGCAAAAAGCCCGCTTTCCCTGTTTTGCCGGCGCTGCGGCAGTACCTGCGCGACTACGACCGCGAGGCGCCGCTGCCGGTGAGCTACGCCGATTTGCGGAGTTACACCAACTCGTTTGCGCTGCATGACCGCGCCGGGCACGACACGCTTTGGCAAACGGTGTACTATGAGCCCCAGGCCACGCGGGAACTAAGCCAGGGCCTGGCCCAGGTGTACGCGCTGCTGAAAACGGCTGGTGACTTGTCGTTTACCGAACACCTTGTGGCCGACCGCATCGATTTCTGTCACTTCGGCAACTCGCAGCCGTTCCGGGTGCGCATCCTCAACCAACTCAACGACAACTACGACTATTTCTACGTGAAGCAGGCCGACGCTTCGCGCCTTTACGGCCTGGAGCTAGAGCATTTACTCTCGCCCAACTCGATGAACTTCCTCACCAGCGGCCGCACCCTGATCGAAGAGCACATCGCGGGCATTCCCGGCGATGATTTCATCCGCCTGCGGCTCAACCAGCCCCACTTTAACCAAGTGCGCATCGCCAAGGAATTTGTCAAGTTCAACGAGCGCTGCTTTGCCCGCTTGCTCGGCGACATGCGCGCCTATAACTACGTCATCGACGTGACGCCCGACTTTGAGGACGAGCAGTACCGGGTGCGGGCCATCGACTTCGACCAGCAGAGCTACGAGGGCCGCCGGAGCATGTATCTGCCCCAATTTTTCAAAGACAACCGCCCGGTGGTAGACCTCTGTACCCAGCTGCTGACGCCCGAAACCCAGCGCCAGTACCAAGCCGAGGAACGTTCCCTCATGGCCCGCCGCGCCCGCTCGGAGCGCTACCGCCTCAAGGCTCTGCTCGACGTGATGCGCCGCGATGAGTTGTCCTCGGCCGATAAAACTTGGCAGCTCGCCCAGGAACTGAACCATTACCACCGCACCACTCAGTTTGGGCGTTGCCGTGGCATGGGCGACCTGGTGCGGCTGAACCTGAAGTGGATGCTGGGGCGCCGCGACCGGTAGGCTGCTATTTATTATTTCCGCACCCGGGTAGTGGGTCAATTTAAGGTGATTTCCAGATTATGCTGGTCGATGGCAATTTTAAGGCGGTTGTAGTGGCTGGCTCGGCACTTGCTGAACGAACGGGAGCG
>JANPOR010000547.1:0-1571 GCA_031428075.1 Hymenobacter sp.
GGCCAAAATACTGGTGCAGCGCGGCCACGTAGGCCGCATCATCGGCCAGCAGCGTGGTGGTGCTGTGGCCGTCGGGCCGCCGGATTTTCAGCTCGCGGTCGACCAGCGTGGCGCGGTACTCGGGCGTGGCGCGGGCGCAGATGCGCTGCTGCCGAAACGGCGAATCGGGCGAGTTCGAGTAGAAGTAGCTCATCATCTGGTAGTCGCTGGGCTGGGCCTCGTCCAAGGTGAAGGTGTAGAGGCTTTGCCACTGCCCGTCCATCAGCAGCTGCAGGTGGTAGTTGTGCTGCGGGGCGGCTTGCAGGCGGTAGGTATCGAAACCCATACGATGCTCGGGGCCCGCCACCAATGGAATGGGCTCCAGCAAGGTGTTACCGCCGAAGCCAAGGTCAGCCACCCAGGGCTGGCCATCTACTTCGACCAGCAGCAGTTGGTGCGCGCGCGGGCGCAGCGGGTAGCCGGCAATTAGGTTGCGACCCACGAGGTTGGTGACGGCAAAGCCGAGCTGCCGCAGCACCCGGCCAAACAGGCCGTTCAGCTCGTAGCAGTAGCCGCCCCGCCGCTCGGCCAGCAGCTTGCGGCTCAGGCTGTCCGCATCGAGGCCGATAGGCCGGCCGAGGTGAATGTCAAAGTTTTCGAACGGAATGCTGTAGGCCTGTGCCCGGTGCAGCCCCACGAAGGTTTCGCGGGTGGGCGTGAGCGGGCCGGAGTAGCCAATACGGGCCACGTAAGCAGGAATATTGATGGTGGAATCGGGCATGGCGGGCAGGAGCAAAAGCAGAATCGACGGCCAATTACGCCAAAAAATGCGTGTTCGTCAGCTGCTCACTCAGCTCCCACAGCTGGCGGGCGTGCTCGAGCGTGTTGAAGGAGCTTTGCACGGGCTCGGCTTTTTTCTTGTCGAAATAGCCGCCGCTGGTAGTCGCGACTTCCGGAGCGGAGGCCAGGAATACGCTAGTTTCTGCTCCCTTCGCGGCCGAAATCATGAAGGGCCGGCCCAGCTGCACGAAAACGCTCATCAGGCCATTGGCGGCGCTGCCGAAGCTGCTGGCCACCACGCCGGGGTGCAGCACGTTGGCGGTGACGTTGGCGATGCCGTGCGCCCGCAGGCGGCGGGCCAGTTCCTGCGTGAACAGGATATTGTAGAGCTTGGTATTGGCGTACACGGCAAAAGCCCCGTAGTTGCGGCTCGATTGAAAATCGGCGAAGTCGGGGCGCGCCATGCGGTACGCGGTTGAGGCCACGTTCACCACCCGGGCGGCCGAGCTGGCTTTCAATTTATCAAACAATAGGCTGGTGAGCAGGAACGGCCCAAGGTGGTTGGTAGCCAGGCCCAGCTCGTAGCCCTGGGGCGAAAGCTGCCGGCGCGTTCCCAGAATCAGGCCGGCGTTATTCACCAGAATATCAAGGCGCGGGTAGCGGGCGTTGAACTCGGCGGCCACACGGCGCACCTGGTCCAGGTCGGCCAGGTCGGCCAGCAGCACATCCACTTGGTTGTGGCCGGCGGCGGCCTTGATTTCCTGCTGGGCCGTGGCGGCCTTCTTGGCATTACGGGCCAGGATGACGACGTG
>JANPOR010000548.1:0-9215 GCA_031428075.1 Hymenobacter sp.
CACGAAAGGCTCGCCTCCAGTGAGGCGTACCTTGCGCACGCCCAGGCCGGCCAGCAGGCCCACCAGGCGCAACATTTCCTCGTAGCTGAGCAGCTCGTGCCGGGGCACGTACTGGATGCCTTCTTCGGGCATGCAGTAGAAGCAGCGCAGGTTGCAGCGGTCGGTTACGGCCAGGCGCACGTACTCCAGGGGCCGGCCGTGCTGGTCGACCAACGCAGCAGGCAAGATGGCAACAGGCGCGGTGGTAACCAGCGGAAGCGCAGAAATCAGCATATTCAATCTCAGATTTGCCCGTTGGTACGTAAACCAGCCGGACTTCGCTAAACCTCTAATCGGTAGCCAGTGTTCCAACCCGCAGCTGCGGCGGCCCGGCGGGCATCGCCGGCGGACAAATTTATCAAAAGTTATGGCTTTAAGAATTGCACTCTTCGGCATCACCCGCGACATCGTGGGCCAGCCCATGCTGGAAATACCCGTTCCTGCCCCCGCCACCGTGGGGGCCCTGCTCGACCACATGCGGGCCCATTACCCGGCTTTGGGGCAACTGCGCAGCTGCGCCGTGGCCGTCAACAACGAATACGCTCCCGCCGAGCAGGCCATCGGCCCCAACGATGAAATCGCCCTCATACCCCCCGTGGCGGGAGGATAAATTTTCAGTTAGCAGAGTGAGCAGCGTGGAATTAGTAGTCCGCGCCGCTCGCTTCGTCCTGCCGATAACTGTTCAACGAACGCGGACCATCAAGTCCACGCTACAGCCTGTCAATTTTTTTGCATGACGCCCCATCTTTCCATCACCGCCCAGCCCATTGACGTGGCCGCCGCCTTGGCCGCGGTGCAGACCGATGCCGCCGGGGCCGTCAATTCGTTCATCGGCACGGTACGCAACCAATCGGGCGGACGGGCGGTGCGCCGTTTGCACTACGAGTCGTACGACAGCATGGCCCTCACCCAGCTGGGCCATGTGGTGGCCCAGGCTTACAAGCGCTGGCCCATGCTCCAGGAAGTGGCCGTAGTGCACCGCAAAGGCACTCTGGCCCTCGGCGACGTGGCTGTGGTAGTAGCAGTGGCCACGCCCCACCGCGCCGAAAGCTTCGCCGCCTGCCAGTTCATTATTGATACGCTCAAGCAGGTCGTCACCATCTGGAAGCGCGAGGAGTACGAGGACGGCACCGAGTGGGTGGCGGCCCACCCGTAGCTACCCCAGCTTCAGCGCCGCTTCGGCTTCGGCACGCTCCTGGGGCGTGTTTACGTTGCGCAGCTCGTCGGGCACGGGTGGGCGCAGCAACTCGATATCGGAGTTTATCAACGCTTTGCGCGGACAGGAATACCCCATCCCCAGGAAGCGCAGCAGCTGCGCGTAAGCCCTTGGCTCCCAAATGGCAACGAGTGGCTCGGGGAAATTATCCCAAGGGCTTTGCAGGGCGGTGGCCGTGCTGGCTGGCCGGCGGTTTTCCACTAAAAACTCCAGCGTGGCGCGGGTGAGAAAGGGCAGGTCGCAGGCCAGCACCAGCCACGCGGCGTTGGGGTCGGCCCGAAATGCCGACAACAGCCCCCCCAAGGGCCCCAGGCCCAGGAATGTATCGGGCAGCGGCACCAGACCCGCTGGCAGCTCCGCCGCTTGTTCAGGGCGAACGGATACGCGCACATCAGCGCAGAACTCGCTGAGCATCGCAGCAGTGTATTGGCGTTGGTCGGCCGCGCCGTGGTAGCGCAGAGCCCCCTTGTCGGTGTGCATCCGCTCGCTGCGGCCGCCGGCCAGCACCAGGCCGCGCAGCACGGGCTCAGCGGTGGCGTACCATTTTTGGATAAAGGCAGCGGTGCCAGCCACGTCGGCCAGCGGCAGCACGGGCGGCAGTGGGGCGGCGGCCAGGTGCTCGCGCAACACGGGTGGCAGCTCGGACTGGCCCTCGGCCAGCAGCACGAGGCGCACGTCGGTGAGGCGGTCGAGTTTCTTGTCGAGCGGCTTGCGCGGGTCGACCACCACAATTTGCTGGCGGGCGCGGAAATGATTGCCGTTCACCAGCACCAAGTTGTCATGGGCCAGCAGCTCAGGCTGCGAAAAGCGGTCCAGGGCCCGGTGAGTGTTCAATTGGCGAAAGGTAATTTTATCGACTAACTCTGTCGACAGGCCGGTTTCGCTTATCGCGGGCACTAGTTTTTCGGCGGGCGCGGCCAGGGCTGCGTCGCCGGCCGCGTGGTCGGCGTCGACGTACGCCACGCGCAGGGATGGGGCCAGGTGAGGCAGCAACCGGGCCACCAGGGTCTGAATGTCGCCGCAGGGCGCGCCCAGAATGGCCAGCTCGTGGCGACCAAACTCGCCCACGTCGGGGCGGGCCAGGGCGGCGTGCTTGGAGCGTTTCGGGGTCGAAGGAGGTAAATTATCCATAATCGGAATTATAATTTTTACGAACGCAGGAAATCGCACTTGCCACCGGTCTTTTCCACCAACTGCACGCCCGTAATCGTGATATCGTGCGAAAACGCCTTGCACATGTCGTAGATGGTGAGAGCGGCCACGCTGGCCCCAGTCAGGGCCTCCATTTCCACGCCGGTGCGGCCCGTGACGACGGCTGTGCACTCCACGCGCAGAGCGTCGGGGCCGTCGGGTTCGATGGTGATTTGGCAGTCGTCCAGCCCCAGGGGGTGGCAGAGCGGGATGAGGTCGGCCGTTTTTTTGGCTCCCATGATGCCCGCCAGGATGGCCGTGTGGATGACCGGCCCCTTGTGGCTGGGCAACTCACCGGCCTGCACGCGGCCCAACAGTTCGGGGCCCAGCACCACGCGGCAGTGGGCGCGGGCAAGGCGGCGGGTGGGCGGCTTGGCGCCCACATCGACCATCGTGGGCTGATTGGCGGCGTTGACGTGGGTAAAATTCATCTCAGTTAGCAGGGAACAGTTAGCAGGGAACAGGTGCCGGTGGGCCGTGTTTTTCTAAAATTAGGGCCTGCTGCGCAACTGTGTGCTACTTTGCCCAGCACATTCCTGCCGCTCATCGGTATTTGCCCCACGCTAACTGCTCACTGCTAACCGTTAACTACCAGATTGATAACCGTCGCTGAAGCCTACACCCGTGTACTGGCCACCGTCCGCCCACTGTCCACCGAGATCCTTCCCCTATCCGAAGCCGCCGGCCGCGTGCTGGCCGAAGACCTGACGGCCGACCGTGACTTCCCGCCCTTCAGCCGGGTGGCCATGGACGGCATCGCCGTGGCCCACGCTGCCTGGGCTGGGGGCCAAACGGTGTTTGCCATCGAGCACGTCCAGTACGCCGGGGCCCCCGCCCGCCCGCTTCTCAACCCGCAAGCCGCAGTAGAAGTAATGACCGGGGCCGTGCTGCCTCCCGGGGCCGATACGGTGGTGCGCTACGAAGATATTGAACTGGTTAACCAGCAGGCCACCATCACCATTGCGCTACCCGTCCGCCCCGGCGTAAACGTGCATCCCCAGGCCGCCGACCGCCGCCGGGGCGACTTGCTGCTGCCCATCGGCACCCGCCTCACGCCCGCCGCCCTGGCCGTGGCCGCCACCGTGGGGGCTGCCGAAGTGCGCGTCACGCGTCGGGCCCGCCTTGCCGTGGTGAGCACCGGCGACGAGCTGGTGGACGTGGCCACCACCCCCCTGCCGCACCAGATTCGGCGCTCCAATGCCTACGCCGTGCAGGCCCTGCTGGCCTCGGCCGGGGCCGACGTCCACCTGTTTCACCTACCCGATGCCCTGGCAGCCCTGGACCAGGGTTTGGTCAACATCCTGGCGGCCGGCTTCGATGCCGTGGTGCTAAGCGGGGCCGTGAGCAAGGGCCGCGCCGACCACGTGCCCACGCTGCTGCGCGAGCTGGGCGTGGCCGAGATTTTTCACGAAGTGAACCAGCGCCCCGGCAAGCCCATGTGGTTCGGAGCGAAGGCTGGCGGACCGGTGGTGTTCGGCCTGCCCGGCAACCCGGTTTCGACGCTGCTCACGGCGGCGCGCTATGTGCGGTCTTGGCTGCTGGCCAGCCAGCAGCCGGGCGCGGGGCCGGGGGCCCTGCCGGCTGTGCTTACGGCGGCCGTGCAGTTTCGGCCGGCGCTGACGCATTTTCTGCCGGTGCAAATTGCCGTCGATGCGCAAGGGGTGCGCCACGCCACGCTCGTGGCCGTGGGCGGCTCCGGCGACTTGGCCGGCCTGCTCGGAGCCGATGCCTTTCTGGAGTTGCCGGCGGAGCTAACGGACTTCGCGGCTGGCAGCGCGTGGCCGGCGTGGGAGTTGTAGCCCGGGCTTTGTAACCTAGGGCAGTTCTCGGGTTCGTGTACACGGCGCGGCTAGGGAAGCTCACGAGACCCCTGCGGGACGGACCCATCTCCAAGAGAGGAGAGCCAGACGAGTAGTACACCAACTTGAGAACCGCTCTAAGTTGCGGCTTAGCCGCCGCGCGGCGTTATGTTTTGCGGCGTGATGTTTTATAGAAAAACGAGTGGTCGGGGCCCGAGCCGCGGAGCGGCTGACTTCCGCCAAAATGCCGCCGCTCCGCGGCTCAATCCGTGGCTTGGTGGTTTTGCTGTAGACATCGCGCCGCGCCGCGGCTACATCGCAACTTGGGGTTTGTAGTCCGCGGCTTTCGCTTCATCCTACCGATTTGCGTGCAGCGACCCGGCAGCCACGCGGACTACAAAGTCTACGTTACTGCCGTATCTTTGCAGAAGCTGCTATCCAGAAAGACCGAGGGACCGGGCCCTGTGACGTCTTGGCAACCTGCTCTAAGTAGGTGCCAACTCCCATTCCACCAATTCCTTCGGTGGAAAAAGATATCAGCCGGAACCGTGCCCGCTGGGTTTGGGTTTCTTTCTGGATAGACGCGTTTGTACGCCGTTTATTACCTGGTTAGAATGTCCGGTTTCGCTTCCTCTCCCGCCCCTACTGCTCCCGAAAATGCCGTGGCCAATGCCCTCGGCGCCAGTCCGCTGTCGGATATTCTACGCCAGCGCCTGCTGATTTTGGACGGGGCCATGGGCACCATGATTCAGCGCTACCCACTTACCGAAGAGGATTTCCGTGGGGCCCGCTTTGCCGATCATCCCAAGCCCTTACGCGGCAACAACGACCTGCTCAGCCTTACGCGACCTGACATTATCCGCGGCATTCACGCCGAGTATTTCGCGGCCGGGGCCGACATGGTGGAAACCAACACGTTCTCAGGCACTACCATCGCGCAGGCCGACTATGGGTTGGAACATGTGGTGTATGAGTTAAACTATGAGTCGGCGCGGCTGGCCCGCGATGCGGCCGACGAGTACTCGACACCCGACAAGCCGCGCTTTGTGGCCGGGGCCGTAGGACCCACCAACCGCACCGCCTCGCTCTCGCCCGACGTGAACCGGCCCGGTTTCCGCGCCGTGACGTTTGACGAGCTGGCTACGGCCTACCTGGAACAGGTGCGTGGCTTGGTGGACGGCGGCGTGGACACGCTGCTCATCGAAACCATTTTCGACACGCTCAATGCCAAGGCCGCGCTGTACGCGGTGCAGAAGTTTTTTGACGAGGGCGGGCGCCAAGTGCCGATTATGATTTCGGGCACCATTACCGACGCCTCGGGCCGCACGCTGTCGGGCCAGACGGTGGAGGCGTTTTGGAATTCCATCCGCCACCTGCCGCTGCTGAGTGTGGGCCTGAACTGCGCCCTGGGGGCCCACCAGCTCAAGCAGTACGTGCAGGAGCTGAGCCGCATTTCGGACGTGCACATCTCCGCTTATCCTAACGCCGGGCTGCCCAACGCCTTCGGCGGCTACGACGAGTCGTCCCAGGAATTCGCGACCATGGTGGAAGATTACCTAAAGGACGGTATCGTGACGGTGGTGGGCGGCTGCTGTGGTACCACGCCCCAGCACATCGCCGAGCTGAGCCGCTTGGCCCAGCAGTACCGGCCGCGGCCGCTGCCGGGAATCGTGCCGGTCACCCGGCTGAGCGGGCTGGAGCCGTTCGGCATCACCAAAAACAGCTTGTTCGTGAACGTAGGCGAGCGCTGCAACGTGACCGGCTCGCGCGCATTTGCCCGCCTCATCCGCACGGGGGCCTACGAGGAGGCCCTGGCCGTGGCCCGCGCTCAGGTGGAAGGCGGGGCCCAGGTGCTCGACATTAACATGGACGAAGGCATGCTCGACTCGGAGCAGGCCATGACCACCTTCCTGCACTTAATCGCTTCGGAGCCCGACATTTCGCGGGTGCCGCTGATGATTGACTCCTCGAAGTGGAGCGTGCTCGAAGCCGGCCTGAAGTGCGTGCAAGGCAAGAGCATTGTGAACTCGATTTCGCTGAAAGAAGGCGAAGAAGTATTTTTGCAGCGGGCCCGCACCGTGCGCCAATACGGCGCGGCCATGGTGGTGATGGCTTTCGACGAAAACGGCCAGGCCGATACGCTGGAGCGCCGCAAAATCATCTGTCAGCGCAGCTACGACCTGCTCATGGGCATCGGCTTCCCGGCCGAGGACATCATCTTCGACGCCAACATCCTCATCGTGGGCACGGGCATGGAGGAGCACCGCACCTACGCGCTTGATTTCATTGAGGCTGTGCGCTGGATCAAAGCCAACCTGCCGGGGGCCCTCACCAGCGGCGGCGTGAGCAACATCAGCTTCTCATTCCGGGGCAACGACGTAGTGCGCGAGGCCATTCACTCGTCGTTTTTGCTGCACGCCATCCGCGCCGGGCTCGACATGGGCATCGTAAACCCTAGCCAGTTGGCCGTGTACGACGACGTGCCCCAGGAACTGATGGAGCTGGTGGAGGACGTGCTCCTCAACCGCCGCGCCGACGCCACCGAGCGCCTGGTGGACTTCGCCGAAACCGTCAAGAAAAAAGATAAAACCGAAGTAGTGGCCGATGCCTGGCGCGCCCTGCCGGTGCAGGAGCGTCTGCAACACGCCCTCATCAAAGGCATTACCGAGTTCATCGACCAAGACACCGAGGAAGTACGCCAGCAAGTGCCCCGGCCCCTCGACGTGATTGAGGGCCCCTTGATGAGCGGCATGAACGTGGTGGGCGACCTGTTTGGAGCCGGCAAAATGTTCTTGCCTCAGGTAGTAAAATCGGCCCGCGTGATGAAAAAAGCGGTGGCTTACTTGGAGCCCTACCTGCTGGCCGACAAGCAGAGCGGCGACCGGCAAACGGCCGGGAAAATCTTGCTGGCCACGGTGAAAGGCGACGTGCATGACATTGGCAAGAACATAGTGGGCGTGGTGCTGGCCTGCAACAACTTCGACATTGTGGACCTGGGCGTGATGGTGCCCCTGGAACGGATTTTGGATGAGGCCGTGCGGCAAGGCGCCGACATCATTGGGCTGTCCGGCCTCATCACACCCAGCCTGGACGAGATGGTGTACGTGGCCCAGGCCATGAAAAAGCGGGGCCTGAAAGTGCCGCTGCTCATCGGCGGCGCCACCACGTCGCGCCTGCACACGGCCGTTAAAATCGCTCCAGCCTACGACGGGCCCGTGGTACACGTCAACGATGCCTCGCGCTCGGTGGGCGTGGCGGCCGGCCTGCTCGGTTCGGGCGAGGTGGCCTACGCCCAAACCGTGGCCGACGACTACGCTGCTCTGCGCATCGACTATGCCAGCCGTCAGCGCGACAAGAGCTATCTATCCATCAAAGCCGCCCGCGCCAACGGCGTGAAAATCGATTGGGCCGGGGCCCCCATTACCAAGCCCACCTTTTTGGGCACCAAAGTGTTTGACAACTACGACTTGGCCGAGCTGGCGCAGTACATCGACTGGACGCCGTTCTTTCACACTTGGGAGCTGAAGGGGCGCTACCCGCGCATCCTCACCGACGAAAACTTGGGCGAAGCCGCCACCAAGCTGTTCGAGGACGCGCAGGCCATGCTAAAGAAAATCGTGGACGGGAAGCTGCTCACGGCCCGCGCCGTGGTAGGCTTCTGGCCGGCCAATACGGTGGACTACGACACGATTGAAATTTACGCCGACGACGAGCGTGGGCCCTTAGCAGCCGAGTTTTTCACGCTGCGCCAGCAGGGCGAGAAGGGCCCCGGCATTCCCAACATTGCTTTTTCTGATTTCCTGGCACCCAAGGAAACCGGCCGGGCCGACTACATGGGCGGCTTCGCCGTGACGACGGGCATCGGCATCGAAAAGCTAATCGAACACTACGAAGCCGACCACGACGACTACTCCAGCATCATGGTGAAGGCCCTAGCCGACCGCCTCGCCGAGGCCTTCGCCGAGCGCCTGCACCAGCGTGTGCGCGAGGAGTTTTGGGGCTACGCGGCAGGAGAAGACCTGACCGGCGACGACCTCATCCAGGAGAAGTACCGGGGCGTGCGCCCGGCGCCCGGTTACCCCGGCTGCCCTGACCACACCGAAAAAATCACACTTTTCCAGTTGCTCGATGCCGAGCACCAGATAGGCATCACCCTTACCGAAAACCTGGCCATGTACCCCACCGCGGCCGTCAGCGGCATGTACTATGCACACCCTGATTCGCGCTACTTCGGGCTGGGCAGAATCGGCCGCGACCAAGTGGCCGACATGGCTCAGCGCAAAAGCATGGAACTAAACGAGCTGGAGCGTTGGCTAATGCCCAATTTGAATTACGAGCCGGAAACGATGTAGGGACGACGGGGTTTGCCCCCGCCCGGACGGTCGCGCCGTTCGCTTAAAACGTTTTTACAACACCGTTCCGCTAGCCGGGCGGGGGCAAGCCCCGTCCCTACTTCCATGAAAGTTACCGACCACCTCGCCCAAGCCGACGGCAAAACACTGTTTTCCTTCGAAGTGCTGCCGCCGAAAAAGGGCGAAGATATCCGCACGCTGTTTTCCAACATCGAGCCGCTGATGGAATTTAAGCCGCCGTTCATCGATGTGACTTACCACCGCGAGGAGTACGTGTACCGCCAGCACCCCAACGGCCTGCTCGAAAAAAAAACCGTGCGCCGCCGGCCAGGCACGGTGGGCATTTGCGCAGCCATCAAAAACCGCTTCGACGTGGACACCGTGCCCCACCTCATTTGCGGAGGCTTTACGAAGGAGGAAACAGAGAACGCGCTGATTGACTTGCATTTTCTGGGCATCGACTCGGTGCTGGCCTTGCGCGGCGACCCGATTAAGTCGGAGGGCGTGTTCAAGCCCGAGCCTGATGGCCACGCCTACGCCTGCGACCTCATCGGGCAGTTGGCCGACCTCAACAAGGGCGAGTATTTGGACGAGGCCCAAGACGATACCTGGGCCACT
>JANPOR010000549.1:0-6306 GCA_031428075.1 Hymenobacter sp.
TTTGGCGGCCGGGGCCCGGCCGGGTAAGGCTTACTTCTCAGCTTTTTCGTAGGCGCGCCAGTCAAGCTCGCCGCTTTCTTTCTTGCGCAGGAACACCGTTTGGTCGTCGCGCTCCATTTTGCCAAACGTTAGGTCGCCGCGGCACGAAAGGCACTTCACCGACGTGTACTTGAACTTACCCTGGGCCACGCGCGAGGTCAGGTCGAGGTTGTCGGAGCCACAGAGGCCGCAGGCGGCCACGTCGGGGAAGCTCAGGCGTTCGTACTCGGCCACGGTTTCGTGGAAGTTGCTGCCTTGCACTGTGAAGTGGAACTGGCGGCGGCCAATGCGCTTGGTAATCATCATTTGCAGCATAACGCGTGGAATTTTAAAGTGTTGATAAAGAGCTATATACCGATCGAATTAGTGCATTTTGGGCCGTATTTAGCTCATTTTCTTAGTAACGAATCGGGCGCAAATAACGCACATGGCCGGTTATTTTGGCTCAAAACGAACCGCGCGGCCCGCGTGCTCCGTTAATTTCTTTTTGCTTTATGTTTTTCCTTATTGCATGAACCCAAAAGATTCCCCTGCGGCGGGCCTGCTCGTGGCCCCGTCGCTGCTGCCCCTCCTCTCTGCCGAACCCTTGTTGCCCCCTCGCAGCCCGCGCCGCCTGCTGCGCGTGGCAGGCCTCGCCGTACTCGTCGGCGCGGTCATCAGCGTGGTAGCCAAAGGCCTGGTTTATCTGATTAACTTGGTAACCAACCTGGCGTTCTACGGCGTGTGGTCAGTGGCGTACCACGGGCCGGCGGGCAACCACCTGGGTTGGTTTGTGGTGCTGCTGCCGGCCCTGGGCGGGCTGGTGGTGGGCCTCATGGCGCTTTACGGCACCAAGGCCATTCGGGGCCACGGCATTCCCGAGGCCATGGAGCAGGTACTCACCAACCAAAGCCGCATCAAGCCCGTCGTGATGCTGATGAAGCCGCTCTCAGCGGCCATTTCCATCGGCACGGGCGGCCCGTTTGGGGCCGAGGGACCGATTATCGCTACCGGCGGGGCCCTGGGCTCCACGGTGGGCCAGCTGCTGGCCATCACGCCGGCCGAGCGCAAGGTGCTGCTGGCGGCGGGGGCAACGGCGGGCATGTCGGCCATTTTCGGCACGCCCATCGCGGCCATTTTCCTAGCCATCGAGCTGCTGCTGTTCGAGTTTTCGCCCCGCGCCATTCTGCCGGTGGCACTGGCCTGCATCACCGGGGCCGCCGGGCACCACTGGCTGTTTGAGGCGGGGCCCGTGTTCCCGATGGCCGCGCTGGCGGCGCCCAGCAACCCCGCCCTGGCCACTTATAGCCTCATCGGGGTGGTCATCGGGCTGCTGTCGGTGGGTATCACGAAGGTAGTATACTGGGTGGAGGACTTATTTGAAGAATTGCCCATTCACTGGGCCTGGTGGCCGGCGCTGGGCGGGCTGGCCGTGGGCGCGGTGGGCTACTTCGCGCCGCGCACGCTGGGCGTGGGCTACGAAAACATCACCGATTTGCTCGCCGGCAGCCTGCCCTTGCAGATGGTGGTGTCGCTGTGCTTGTTGAAGTTCGTGTCGTGGGCCGTATCGCTGGGCAGCGGCACATCAGGCGGCACATTGGCCCCGCTGCTCACCATCGGCGGGGCGGCCGGGGCCCTGCTGGGCCTGGGCCTGCACCAGTTTTTCCCCCAAACCGACATCATAGTGCCGCTGGCGGCGCTGGTGGGCATGGCGGCCATGTTTGCGGGGGCGGCGCGGGCGCTGCTCACCTCCATTGTATTTGCGGTGGAAGCCACGGGCCAGGCCGCGGCCCTGTTACCGCTGCTGGGAGCCTGCACGGCGGCCTACCTGGTGTCGTTCGTGCTCATGGAAAACACCATCATGACCGAGAAAATCGCCCGCCGGGGCGTCAAAACCCCCGACTCGTACGAGCCCGACCCGCTGGAGAAAATCCGCGTGGCTGAGGTGCTGGCCGCCGGACGGGCCACGTTGCCCGCCGACCTGACCGTGGCCGAGGCGCGCCAGCAAATTCGGTCGGGCGCGTCCGTGGTGGCCGTGGTGGCGGCCGATGGCCAGGCCTTGGGGTTGGTAACGGCCGCCGCGCTGCACAGCCCTGCCCAAGCGGCCGGCACGCTACTTCACACGCTGGTTGAGCCGGCCTTGGCCACCGTACACGCGGCCGATACGCTGCGTACCGCCGTGAACGCCATGGCCCGCTTCGGTGTGGACGCCCTACCGGTGCTCGGCCCCGATCGGGCCCTGGCCGGTGTGCTGGTCTACGCCGACGTGCTGCGGGCCTACAAGCTGCGCCTCGACGAGGACGAAACCGCCCGCGCCAGCCTTTCGGTGCGGCGCGGCGGGTTGCAGGCCCTGCGCCGAGGTCGGCACCTACTACGGCGCGGGGCCCGCGGCTAGGGCCCTGGGCTGTATTATTGATTGCCGAACGGTTCGCTGAAAAAGCGGGCTGCCCATTTTTTTTTGCGTAGAAGCTCAACCTTCTACTTTTCCCTTTCTCATGACCACCACCCGAGTCGAGCACGATTTTCTGGGCGAGCGCAGCTTGTCCGACGACGTTTATTACGGCATTCAGACGCTGCGGGCGCTGGAAAACTTCTGCATCACGGGCATTCCCATCCAGTCTGAGCCGCTGTTTGTGCAGGCCCTGGCTTACGTAAAAAAAGGGGCGGCCTTGGCCAATAAAGAGTTGGGCGTGCTCGACGCGACCGTTGCCGATTACATAGTGCAGGCCTGCGACCGGGTAGCCGGCGGGGCCTACAACGGCCAGTTTCTGACCGATATGATTCAGGGCGGGGCGGGCACGTCGGTGAACATGAACGCTAACGAGGTCATTGCCAACGTAGCCCTCGAAATCATGGGCCGCCAGAAGGGCGAATACGAGTTTTGCCACCCCAATAACCATGTCAACTGCTCACAAAGCACCAACGACGCCTACCCCACCGCCTTCCGCATCGCTCTTAACAACAAACTGGTGGGCTACCGCGAGGCCCTAGCCCGCCTCGCCGAGGCCTTCGCCGCCAAGGGCGAGGAGTTCCGTAACGTGCTAAAAATGGGACGCACCCAGCTCCAGGATGCCGTACCGATGAGCATGGGCGACGAATTCCACGCCTTCGCCACCAACCTGCGCGAAGAGCTGCTACGCATCGACGACTCGCGCCGGCTCATCTCCGAAATCAACATGGGGGCCACCGCCATCGGCACCGGCGTAAACACGCCGCCCGGCTACGCGGGCCTCGTGACCCAGCACCTGCGCACGGTAACCGGGCTGGATTTGAGCTTGGCCGGCGACCTCATCGAGGCCACCTACGACACGGGGGCCTACGTGCAGCTTTCGGGCGTGCTCAAGCGCACGGCGGTGAAGCTGAGCAAGATTTGCAACGATTTGCGGCTGCTCGCCTCGGGGCCCCGTTGCGGGATTAACGAGATTAATTTGCCGGCTCTGCAGCCGGGCTCCAGCATCATGCCGGGCAAAGTAAACCCGGTGGTGCCCGAGGTGGTAAACCAGACGGCGTTTTACGTCATTGGGGCCGACCTCACGGTGACGATGGCCGCCGAGGCGGGTCAGCTGCAACTCAACGTGATGGAGCCAGTGATTTCCTTCGCCTTGTTTACCTCGATTTCTTACATGACCAACGCCTGCGATACGCTGCGCGAGAAATGCGTGGTGGGCATCACAGCCAACGCTGCGCACGCTGCCGCGCTGGTCTACAACAGCATCGGCATCGTCACGCAACTTAATCCTGTGCTGGGCTACGAGGCCAGCGCCGACATCGCCAAGGAGGCCTTGCAAACTGGCAGGTCCGTGCACGACATCGCCGTGACCGAGCGCCAATTACTAACCCAGGATAAATGGGACGAGATTTTTACGTTTGAAAACCTCATCCGGCCGGTGTTCATTCAATAAGCTGCAGCGCGGATGTAGCGCGGGCCTTGTAATCCGCGTCGCTGGACGGTCGCTGAACGATTGTCGGTAAAACGAAGCGAAAGCAGCGGACTACAAAGTCCGCGCTACATCCGAATTGTAAAAATGCTCGTGTGCCTTGGGGGGGCCCTGGTGGCGGTGTTGGGCTTCCTGGGCGCGCAGTTCTATGCGGCGGATTTTGCCGCTGATGGTTTTGGGCAGCTCCGGCACGAACTCCAGGATGCGCGGCATTTTGTAGGGGGCCAGGTGTTGGCGGGCGAAGGCAAATAGTTCGGTGGCCAGCTCCGCCGACGCGACAGCCTCCGGATGCAGGATAAGAAAAGCCTTGATTTCGTGGCCCTTGATGGGATGGGGAGAGCCCACCACGGCCGCTTCTACCACGGCCGGGTGGTCAATAAGCACGCTTTCCACCTCGAAGGGCCCCACACGGTAGTCGCTGGACTTGATCACGTCGTCGTCGCGGCCCACGAACCACACGTAGCTGTCGGCGTCGCGGTAAGCTTTGTCGCCGGTGTAGTATAGGCCGTGGCGAAACACGGCTGCTGCCCGCTCCGGCTCGCCGTAATATTCCTTAAAAATGCCGTTGGGGCGGTCAGGGTGCATGCGCACGGCAATGTGACCTTCTTCCAAATCGGGCAGCTCGCGGCCGTCTTCGTCGGCCACCACTACGTCGTACATGAACGAGGCCTGCCCCATCGAGCCGAACCGAACCGAGCCGCCGGGCAGGTTGTAAACCATGGCCGTGCTCTCTGTTTGGCCGTAGCCGTCGCGGAGAAGCACGCCGGTACCTTTTTCCCAAGCGTCGATGACTTCCGGGTTCAGCGGCTCGCCCGCGCTCACGCACTCGCGGAAACTGAACTGGTAGTGCGTCAAGTCCTCAAGGATAAGCAGGCGCAGCGCCGTGGGCGGCGCGCAAAACGTGGTAACGCTATACTGCTCCAGCACCCGCAGCAAGGGTGCCGCCGCGAACTTGCCGCTGGAGCGGTACACTAGCAAGGTGGCCCCCACGTTCAGGGGCGCGAAAAAACTGCTCCACGCGAACTTGGCCCAGCCGGGCTGCGAGATGTTGCAATGCACGTCGTCGGGCCGCAGGCCAATCCAGGCAGAAGTGCTCAGGTGGCCCACGGGGTATGAAAAATGCGTGTGCGTCACGGCTTTGGGCGGCCCCGTGGTGCCCGAGGTGAAGAAGATAAATAGCGGGTCGTCAGCGTGAGTGGCGGCGGCGGGAGCCTGCACGGGCTGGCCGTCGATGACGTGGAAGTTGACCCAGCCGAGCCGCTCGTCGGGGCCAACCAACATTTTCACGCAGATGCGCTGGCCCAGGGCTCGCTCAGCCTGGTCAATTTTGGCTGCGCTTTCGGCGTCGGCCACCACCACAGTAGGCAGCAGGCAGCCGAGGCGGTATTCCAAGTCCTTCACCGACAGCATAGTGGCCACCGGAATCAACACCTGCCCGCCTTTGATGCCGGCCAAGTATGTAAACCATAGTTCGGCCACAATCGGCACCATCAGCATCACGGCTTGCCCGGCTTCCACTTCCCGCGCGCGCCAGTAGTTGAGCAGGCGGTTAGCGCGGGCGCCCAGCTCGCCGTAGGTGAAATGCTGCGCGGGGCCCCCGTCGTCGCCGACCAGCGATAGGGCGTCCTTGCCCGGGTTTGCGGCCACGTGCAGACCCTCAAATATTTCCGCCGTCCAGTTGAAAAACGTCGGCTTGGGCACGGGCTGCCGCGCCAGAGCTGCGTAGTTACCGGCCTGAGCCACGCGCTGGAAGTACTGAAAATATTCTTGCATGGGTGGGAGTAAAGAATTTCAACCAGAAGATACGGCCCGAACCCTCCTATCAGCACTGGCAACCTTAATTATGTTGTTGTCAGTACCCTACCCCCGCGGGTTACTGCTCAGCAAAGCGCACCGTTTGCTTCTGGTCGCCGCTGCTTACCTCGCACAGGTACGTGCCTTTGGCCAGCGGCCCCGCGCTGAGCACCACCTCCGCCTCCCCGGCCGGCGCCAGCGTTTGGTGGCGCACTACGGCCCCGCGAGCGTCGACGATGCGCACGTCGAGCGGCCGGTTTTGCCATTCCAGGGGCAGCACGAGGCGCAGCTCGCCGGTGCGCGTAGGGTTGGGGTAGAGCTGAAGGCGGGCAGGCGGCGGGCCCATCGGCACTGGCGGCACCAGGGTCGCGGCGTAAGCGTTAGCGGCCACGAAATCGGGAATGCCGTAGCCCAGCACGTTGTCGGGGGCCGTGCCCTGCGAGGCCGTATGGGTCAGGGCCTCGATGATTTGCTGGGCCGACAACCGCGGGTGGGCCTGCCAGAGCCCCGCCGCCAGCCCGGCCAGTTCGGGGCAGGCGTAGGACGTGCCGTTGCC
>JANPOR010000550.1:0-7105 GCA_031428075.1 Hymenobacter sp.
GTTAGTGAGAAAAAGGAGCAGCTTTTGGCGGTCGCGGCGGCCAGCCGTCTTTGGCCGGCCGCCGGCCCAGAAGACAAGCGGCGCAATGCGTTGGCCAGCGGAGCGCCCTCAGGGGCGGCCCGCTGCAACAGATTTACCCAACGTATGAACTGCTCGGCGTCGAGGTGCTCCGCCATAAAATCGACGTAGCGGTGGCCCCGGTGCTCCAGCACAAAGAGCCGGAAAGAGCGCCGGAGCTGGCGGTCGGTCCAGGCCCCCTGGGGGCCCGCCAGTCGGGCGGCGGGACGGGCGGCGGCCGGCAGCGTGTGAAACCAGCGCAGGTATTCGACCAAGCCGGGCGTCAGGGCTTTCGCCTGGCGATAGTAAGCTTGACGGGCTTCCGCGATGGTCCGGTGGCCGGCCGGGAGCGGAGAAGACGGAGGTCGTGGCGGTTCGACCCGGGCCCCGGCCGCCCGGTGCGCCCAGGCTAGCAGGCTTACCAAGGCCACTACCCCCAGCGACCAACTCAAGTCTCCCACCCAGCCTGGTAACGCCGCTAGGGGCCGTGGGGCCGCTACGATGCGCGTCACCACCCATCCATCCAAGGCGACTAATCCCAGCAGCAGGAAACGCCAGGCGGCCGGGGCGGCCACGCGGGCCAGAAGGGGCAGTAGTCGGTACAGCACGTAGGCACTGCCGCCGAGCAGCAGCGCGCCCAGCCCATTGGCCTCGGGCCCGGGCAGGGCGAGGCGCACTACCTGCAGGATGGGCAGCTGGCCCAGCACCAGCAAGGCGATCAAGGGCCCCGTAGCTGGTAAGGGCCGCGCCGGAAAGAAAAGTAGTTTGCCGCCGTAATAAACAGCTACTCCCAGCGGCAGCAGCCACAAGAAGGAGAAGTGCCACACCTGTGAGAATGGAAACATGGCTTGGAATGGATAGGTAGTGGAAATCGGATTTACTGTGCGAAGGCCCAGCGCCGGGTTTCCCAAAGCCCAGCGGCCCGTTGCCGTTCCTGCCGAGTAACCTGCAGATAGCAGGCAGGGGCGGTTGGTTGAGGTAGGGGCAATGGCAGGCTGCGACTCTGGGTAATCACCTATTGGACGTCGCCTGCCGAAGCGACGCCGGAAGGGCTAGGCTGGCAACTGGTTAGCAGCACACCCGCCGTTAAGAGAAGGGTTGTGCTGTGCATAAAAAACTAAGCGAACGGATTGGACATCTCCCGCTGGTGCCGGCCCGGCCTCACGTCGTCAGGACCACTTCCTCGTGCAGCAGGCGGTAACGGGTACAGTACCCGCCCGCTACCGGAGTGCAGCCCAGCAGTGCGTTGTACTAGGCCACCAAGGCCGAAAGGTCGGGGACGAGCACAAAATGCGCCTTTTTCATCGTCGCGTTTATTAATCAAGTGGAAAAAAAGTAAAGAGCGCGGCGGCAGCCTACAGCCAATCGCCGAAGCGGCGGATGTACCAGCGCTTGATAATTTGGGTAAGCACGCAGTAGCTCAGCAGGAAGCCTATCAGCCAGACGAAGTAGATGCCCGGCAGCGGCACCAGGCCTAAGTAGCGGCCCAGCGGCGAGAATGGTACCCAGATGCCAAGCGCCATGATGGTACCCGTGAGCAGCAGCACCGGGCGGCTGGCTGTGCTCTGGAAAAACGGTATCCGCTCGGTGCGAATCATGTGCACGATGAGCGTCTGCGAGAGCAGCCCTTCGATGAACCAGCCCGACTGAAACAGCGCCTGGTGCGCCGGCGTATTGGCCTTGAACACGAAGTACATCAGCAAGAACGTGGCGTAATCGAACACCGAACTGATGGGCCCGATGAAGAGCATGAAGCGCCCCACGCTGCCCGCATCCCACTTGCGGGGCTTTTCTAAATAGTCGGCGTCCATGTTATCCCACGGGATGGAGAGCTGCGAGACGTCGTAGAACAGGTTCTGGACGAGCAGGTGGATGGGCAGCATCGGTAGGAAGGGCAGGAACGCGCTGGCCCCGAGCACGCTGAACACGTTGCCGAAGTTGGAGCTGGCCGTCATCTTGATGTACTTGATGATGTTGCCGAAGGTCCGGCGGCCCTCTACGATGCCTTCTTCGAGTACGAGTAGGCTTTTTTCGAGTAGGATAATGTCGGCCGATTCCTTGGCGATGTCCACGGCCGTGTCCACCGAAATGCCCACGTCGGCCGCCCGCAGCGAGGGCGCGTCGTTGATGCCGTCGCCCATGAAGCCCACCGTGTGGCCCCGTGCCTGCAGCTGGCTCACGATGCGGGCCTTTTGCAGTGGGTTGAGGCGCGCAAACACCGTGGTGACTTCCACCGCTTCGTGCAGCTCGGCGTTGGTCATGGCCTCCACGGCCGAGCCCAGCAGGATGCCTTCGACGGGCAGGCCCACTTCGCGGCATACCTTGCGCGTAATGATTTCGCTGTCGCCGGTGAGCACTTTTACGGTTACGCCGCTCTGACGCAGCGCCCGCAGGGCAGCGGCCGTGCTGGGCTTGGGCGGGTCCAAAAAGCCGACGAAACCGGCCAGGATCAGTCCCGTCTCGTCGGCCTGGCCGTAGGGGGCCGTGCGCGGCGCAAACGTGCGCACGGCCACGGCCACCACGCGCAGGCCGTCCTCGTTCATGGCGGTTACCAGGCGGTCCATGCTGGCAATCAACTCGGGGGTGAGCGGCACGACCTCTCCGTAGCTCTCGGCGTGGGTACACACCTTGAAAATACCCTCAGGGGCCCCTTTGCAAAGCAGTAGGTGGTCGTGGCGGTGTTCGAGCACGACGCTCATCCGGCGGCGGTCAAAGTCGAACGGCACTTCGTCGACCTTGGCGTACTCCGTGCCTGCTTTCAGCGACTCGTGCAACTCGACGTGTTCGAGCACGGCTACGTCGAGCAGGTTCTTGAGGCCCGTCTGGTAGAAGCTGTTAAGATAAGCGTACTCCAGCACGTCCTCCGTTTCCTGGCCGTATATGTTGAGGTGCTTAAGGAGCACGATTTTATCTTCCGTCAGGGTACCGGTTTTGTCGGTGCAGAGCACGTCCATGGCCCCGAAGTTCTGGATGGCGGCCAGCTTTTTCACCACCACCTTGCGTTTGGCCATCTTCAGCCCGCCCTTGGCCAGGTTGGCCGACACGACGACCGGCAGCATCTCCGGGGTGAGGCCCACGGCCACCGAAAGGGCGAAGAAGAAGGCTTCCCCCCAATCGTGCTTAGTGAAGCCGTTGAGGAAAAACACCACCGGCACCATCACCAACATGAAGCGAATCAGCACCCAGCTCACGCCGTTAATACCCTTGTCGAAGCTGGTGAGTGTACGTTTCCCCACCAGGGTGCGGGCCAGCTGGCCGAAGTAGGTGCGATTGCCGGTGGCCAGTACCAGGGCCCGGGCCGTGCCGCTCACCACCGTGGCGCCCGTCAGGCACAGGTTGGATAGTTCCAGCACCGAGTCGGTGGTGGTATCGGCGGCATCGCCGGTGGCTGTGTCGCCTTTTTCCACGGGCAGGGCCTCGCCCGTCAGCGCCGACTGGGCCACGAAGAGGTCCTTGGCGAAAAGCAGGCGCACGTCGGCCGGCACCAGGTCGCCGGCCGACAGGTGCACCACGTCGCCGGGCACCAGCTCTTGCATGGGCACTTCGCGGGTCCGGTCGGCCCCTGGCTCGGTTGGGTGGGGCCGCACCACGGTGGCCGTGCTGCGCACCAGCGACTTGAGCTTTTCGGCGGTTCGCTGCGAGCGGTATTCCTGCGAGAAGGAAATGAGCACGCTCAGCGTGACCATCACCGCGATGACGATGACGGCTTTGGTGTCGCCGGTGAAGAACGACACCACGGCCAGTGTGAGCAGGACGAGGATAAACGGGTTCTTGAAACCCCCCAGCAGCTGCACGTACCAAGCCGGGGGCCGCTCGTGGGCAATCTCGTTGGGCCCGAATAGGGCCAGGCGGTCTTCAACCTCGGTCATGGGCAGGCCCTCGGCCGTGGTGTCGAAACGGGCGAGCAGCTCGGCCACCGGCAGTCGGGCTCCCTCCAACAAGGCGGCCGTCACCCGGTCGGGCCCGGTGTTGGCCGGGCCAGCCGCTGCGCGGCGCTTAAACAGGCCGCGCTCGCACAGGGCGGCCCGGCTCTGGTGCGTCGCCACCGTGGCCGATTCGAGCAGGTGGGGGGTAAGATGCTTTTTCTTGGTCATGCGAGTAGGTGCAGCAAGCGTCCGCGTCAAACCTAGTGGGCAACGCGCGCCTTTTTTGTGTTTTCCCGTGAAAATTGGATTGGCGTAGACGCAGGGCGACCGTTCCGCTTTCGGACGAGGCCAAAAGAGTAACGAGCAGCTAGTCAGCCGCCGGAATTAAAACCCAGGAGGGGGAGGAACGCAGCGCTGCCGAAGCACGGCCAGCAGCCAGCTCAGTTGGGGAGCTGCCCGGCGGCACAAAGCCAATTGGCCGGCCGTGGGCGTCCATCCCAGGCCGGCGGCCAGCCACCGGGGCCGCGCAGGTGCGGAATGCGCACAAAAAAGGTGAAGAAGGCCTAAATGGCCAAGGCAAGGCTGGCGAACGGCCCCTGCCATTGGGTTCCGGGTCATGGTGGTACGGGTTAGTGACAAACCGTCCACTCGCCGAAGCCAGCTAACCGGATTGTCTCACGAAAGAAGCGGGCAGAACCGACTACTATAGGAGTCCATGAGAAGCGAATAATATACTAAGCGCGGCCAAGGACCACACGGTGCCTTGAACGAGGCGCAAAGATAATAAGTTGGGGTTAATACACCAAATAAAATTATAATTTTTCCGCCATGAGGCGATTGATTCGATTCCCGCGCGTTTCTTAACCCGAGGGCGCGAAACCGGGGGGAAGCAATGCGGGCAAAAACGGCGCATTAGGTAAGCCGCCCAACAGTTTCGAGGGGCGAACTACCGGTAGCGGGCGGCGAAACAAGGGGCTCTTGGATTGCAAGCCCCAGCTTTTGATTTTGGGCCTGGACGGAGCCCTGGGGGACGCCACGTCGCTTAAGGCCGCCGTGTTGCCGGCTCTACGGGGCTTCGCCTTGGGCACCCTTCGTAGGCTCCGTCCCAGCACCGGGACTGTGGGGCCTTCAGCCACGCAACCCCTCAGCAGCCGGCCCGCTCGAAGCGCGGCCAGCCGGGGCCCATCGGCAGCCGGGGCCAGCGGGCCCAAGCGTTTGTTTACGGTACCTTTCGGGCGATTTTGCGTCATCCCACGGCAAACTATTTCGGGGGAACCAATGAATTTCCGTGCTCGGCAGCCGGGGCGGCTGGGGCTTCTACAGCGCATTTTCCCGATTTCCTCGGGCGATGCTCTGTGTGGCAGAGGAAAAAATGGCTTAAATGAGCAAAATGCGGAATTTCGTTCACCGCCCCTACGGCCGCGCATCGGGAAGCCCGGTGGTCAAGCGGGGCGAATTTTTTAACGGCAACACTTAACCAAACAACTGGCGGTGCTGCGCCGGGCAAAATTGAATTTATGACTAGATTTTTAATAGGGGCGGTGACCCTTTGCGCGGTGCTGGGGCTAGCCGGCCCGGCCCGGGGGCAGTTGGATAACCGGGCCTTTACCTCCTCGGTACCGGGGCGAACCCGGCCAGCGGCGGGCGGTGCAATAGGCGATTCGACGAACGCGGACCGGCACACCCCAGCCCAGGCCGGGGAAATACGGGTTTCGGTGGGGGCGTTTACTTTTCTGCGGAACGACGAATATTTCAACAAGCTGGTCGATGGCATCCGGCTGCTGGGCACGCAACTCAACCCCCAGCTCGTGTACTACCCAAGCAAAAATCTGCGCCTCGAAGGCGGAATATTTATCTGGAAAGACTACGGGAACCCCGTACTCAAACAAGTCGCGCCTACGTTTCGCGGCACCTGGACCAAGGGCGGCAGCCAATTCATCTTCGGCAACATCTTGCCCACCCTGAACCACGAGTACATCGAGCCGCTGTATGATTTTAAGCAGGTACTCCTGGCCCCGTTGGAGGAAGGGGTGCAGTACCGGCTCGACAACCGGCGGGTGTTCCTGGACGTGTGGGTAAACTGGCTGAAACAAGAATACAAGTACAGCAACTACAAAGAAGAAATTGCCGGGGGCCTCAGCAGCCGCGTCCGCCTCAGCGGCGACCAGCGCCGGGTGCAGGTGTTCGTTCCGTTTCAGCTGACGGCCCGCCACCACGGCGGGCAGATCGACACGGCGCGCCAGCCACCGGTGCAGTCCCTCTTCGACTACGCCACCGGGGTCGTGGTACGGGCTCCGTTGCGCGGCCCAGTGCTGGAGGCGTTGCGGCTTAACGCGTACGGTTTGTTATACGACGACCATTCCTATGCCCGGCAGTTGCCCTATTATCGAGGCAACGCCTTTTACCTCAACGGGACGCTTGAAACCCGCTACGTCGACGTGATGCTGAGCTATTTTCAGGGGCACCAGTTTTACGACCCGCTGGGGGCCGGCTACTACCAGAGCATCGGGTCGTCGGTGGGGGCCGTCGGCTACACGATTCCCAACCGCCAAGTGCTCTTCGTGCGGTTGCTGCGCGACTTCCGGATTTCCGACGCGGCGGCCGTTACCGTGCGCTTTGAACCTGTGTACGACTTCAATCAAAAAAACCTGGACTATTCGTTCGGTTTCTACCTCAACTTCCGACGCGACTGGCGGCTGGGCAACCTCGGGAAGCACGAGCGGGAGTAAACTCTTAGCCGCTAGCCGTGGTAGGCGCGGCTGCTGGTCCGCCCTGTACCGCAATAATCCGCCGTCTCGGACGGGGGCTTTCTGTGAGGTGGTCTAAAATAGCCGGACACAGTTGGGACGTGGTTTTAAATTGAGTTTCGAAGTGGTTGGACGAGTAGTAGCCGAGGGCGGAGTGGCGGCGCTCAGCGTTGTAATAGACCACGTGGTGGCTGATTTCAAGCTTGGCTTCAGCCAATCCCGGGAAGCTACCGCCGTCGAGTAATTCAGCCTTGAAGCGGCTCCAGAAGGACTCGGCGTGGGTCGTACCCGGTAGGGCGTTATCGTAGCAGTTGCCGCGCCGGCTCATGCTTTGCAGTGCCCCGTTTTGCGCGATTAAGTCTTTGAATCGGGTGGCTGTGTACTGGCTGCCCTGGTCGGAGTGCACGAGGAGGCCCGCCGGGGGGCGGCGCACGG
>JANPOR010000551.1:0-2040 GCA_031428075.1 Hymenobacter sp.
CCATTGATGAGCAGCGCTTGTATTACCACGAATTTTCGGTTGACTTGAGCACAGCGCTAGCCGATGCGCGACGGCGCTACCCGCACAATCGGACTGGCATCATCGCCTTTTCGATGGGTACCATTATGGGAACCGAAGTGGCGGCCACGGAGCGGTGCGACTTCTTCGTGACCGAAGGCTACGTGGCAAGTCCACAACGGTTGGTGGCCTACCAACTGGCGAGCCGACAGAAGGTGGTGAGCCTGCCCGCCGAAGCGGCAGCTTACGGGCAGAATGCGCCCCGCATCCGCTGCCCGTGGCTGCTAATTGCGGGCACCACCGATAAACACACGCCCTTGGTCGACTCGGTGGCCGTAGTGCGGGTAGCGCGGTGGCGGCAGCGGCGCCAGGTACTCGCCTTCGAGGGAGGACATTTGCAGGGAATGCCGGTGCTCACGGAAGTAACATTCGGCGACAAATACGTGCGGGAGGTACGACGTTTTCTGGTGGGCAAGCGGAGCTAGGCCGGTGGCTGCTGAGCGTAGATTCAGCCCAAGCCGACCACTAGGAAAATAGTGCTCAAGTAGCTCCAAAAGCCGATGAAGAGGAGGTGCACGCAGGTTTCGAAGCGCTTGCCGCGCCAGAGCTCGGATGAGTAGCCGAAGAACTGAATGAGCAGCCGGGCCAGCCAGAACACGCCGCAGCCCAGCGCCACCCGCTGGCCCAGCGGCGTGCCCACCAGCTCGGCGGCCGAGGTGAGGCAGAGCAGGCCCATAAGCAGCACGGTGAAGGCGACGAAAAAGGTATGCACGTACATCATCTGCCGGTTTATCAGGCTCACGGTGGCGAAGTCGGTACGCCAGTTGAAGTAGCGGGCGAAGGCCGCGTGCAGCAGCGCCAGGATGACGAGGGAAAGACCAATAATTTTAAGCTGCAGAACCATTTTTGCGCAGGAAAAAGGAGGTGATGAAGGGCGTGACTTTCAGCTCGTGCTCTACCCGCAGCCCGGCCGTCAGGAAAGTCGCCAGCCAGGCGCGCCGCGAATGAAAATGCAGAAATCCCACGGTGTAGGCCAGGAAATTGGCCGGGTCGCGCAGGTGTTCCGTCACGACCATCGTGCCGGCCGGAGCCAGCACCCGCGCGATTTCCCGGAAGAAGGCGGCCCGTTCGGTGGCATCCCGGATTTCGTGAGCGGCCAAAAAGGTTAATGCCAGGTCAATGGAACCGGCGGACAGCGGCAGGATGGCGCGGGTATCCACCACGCGGGTGCCGGGGTAGGGTGGGTAAGCTCGTCGGGCGCGCAGGATGGACGGCTCGGTGTGCCGGGCCGCATCGTAAAAGTCAACCGCCAACAGGCTGGCCGCCGGGTATTTGTGCGCCAGGGGAGCACTGATTTCGTCGAACCCGGCGCTGAGGGTGAGCAGCGCGGTCGGCTCCGGCTCCAACTCAGGCAGCCAGTTGAACTGATACAGCCCGGAAAAGTCGTAGATAAAGGCCGTAATGAGTAGCGATAACAGCAGCGGCAGCAGCGCCAGGGCCAGCAGCAGCGCGGCATAGGGGCGAAGCGCGGCCGGCCCGGCCAGCCACAGGCCCGCCAGAGCCAGCGCGGCCCCGCCGGCCCCGAGGTAGAAGGGCCAATTGAACCGCACCACGTTGCCGACGCCTTGCAGCGGTTTTCTTAGCGGTGCCATTGCTCAGTGCGTCCTTTCTTCCAGGAGTACGGAATGTCGCGTACCGTAAAGGCATTGGCCAGCCGCAATTCGCTAAATTCCAGCTGCTCGAAAAATCCGGCCCGGTAGCTCTCCACGGCCGCGGGCTGCGGTTGCCAGTGTTCACGTACGCCTTCCACAATCAGCATGCGGTCCGCGTCGGCGGAGAACGTGAAGGGCAGGGGCCCGGCAAAGCGGCGGGCTTCGGCCCAGGTAGCGAAGGGCGAGTGCGGCGGCAGCGGCACGTCTGGGGCCGGTGGGGCGAGCGTGACGTGAAAACCAGCCAGGTGCGACTCGATATGCAGGTGGCCGGCCGTGTGCTGCTGGGTGATGTCGACGGTGTGATACTGGT
>JANPOR010000552.1:0-2475 GCA_031428075.1 Hymenobacter sp.
CCGCGCCAACCGCGCATCCATTCGTTCGCTCCGCCGCATCTTGGAAATAATAAACCAGTCAAAATTCGATTAGGCGGAACCGTTGCCTTCTGATATCTTAACGCGCAGTGGGTTTTCAGCCTGCGGGCCCGCAGCGCGCCAACCGGGCCCCAGCCCGACCGCGAGGGTGTTGCTCTGCGCGCGAAAATTGCATTGAAAATCAAATAACTATCTACACAGTGACGGCTTTTACCACCCCCGCTCTGGCGGGCCTTTACCGCCCGGAGTTCGAGCACGATGCCTGTGGCACGGGCTTCATCACGTCCATCACCGGGCGCAAGTCGCACCAGATGGTGGTGGATGCGCTGACCATGTTGGAAAACATGGAACACCGCGGCGCCTGCGGCTGCGACCACGACTCGGGCGACGGCGCGGGCCTGCTCATGCAAATTCCGCACTGGTTCTTGTTAGAGGAGTGTTTGGCGCTGGACATTCAGTTGCCCGAGCCCGGCGGCTACGGCGTGGGCCAAGCGTACTTGCCTAAGAACGCGGCCGCCCGCGCCACCGCCCGGGGCCTCATCGGCGCGGCCGCCCAGCAACTGGGGTTGCGCGTGCTGGGCTACCGCCCCGTGCCGGTGAACCCGGCCGGCATCGGCGTCACGGCCCTCAGCGGCGAGCCGGTAATGGAGCAGGTGTTCGTGGCCCAGCCCGCCGATATCTTGACCGTCGAAGACTTCGAGCGCAAGCTGTACGTGCTGCGCAGGCTGATTGTGAAGAACGTGAAGGACAAGCTGCCCGGGGGCCTCGACGACCTGTACTTCGCTTCGCTTTCGTGCCAGACCATCGTTTATAAAGGCCAGCTCACCACCTACCAGGTGCGCGGCTACTACCCCGACCTGACCGACGAGCGGGTGACGACGGCCTTTGGCCTCATCCACTCACGCTTCTCTACCAACACGTTCCCGAGCTGGCGGCTGGCGCAGCCCTTCCGCTACCTGGCCCACAACGGCGAAATTAACACCCTGCGCGGCAACCTGAACTGGTTTTATGCCGGCCTGCGTACCTACGCCTCTCCTTATTTTACGGAGGAAGAAATGGCCATGCTACTGCCCGTGATTGACGCCGGGCAGTCCGACTCGGCCTGCCTCGACAATATCGTGGAGCTGCTGCTGCACTGTGGCCGCACCCTGCCCCACGTAATGATGATGCTGGTGCCCGAAGCCTGGGACGGCAACGAGCAGATGGACCCGCTGAAAAAGGCGTTCTATGAGTTCCACGCCACCTTTATGGCTCCCTGGGACGGCCCCGCGGCCCTCAACTTCACCGACGGCCGCCTCGTGGGGGCCATGCTTGACCGCAACGGCCTGCGCCCGCTGCGCTACGTGGTGACCAACGACGGCCGCGTGCTGGTGGCCTCGGAGGCCGGCGTGCTGCCCATCCCGGAGGAGATTATCCTGGAAAAAGGACGCTTGCAGCCAGGCAAAATGTTCGTGGTGGACACCGTAGCGGGCGAAATTATCACCGATGCCGAAATCAAGCACCGCGCCGCCAGCCGCCAGCCCTACGGCGACTGGCTGCGCAACTACCAGATTCGACTGGAAGAGCTGGCCGAGCCCCGGCAGGTGTTTTCCGACCTCGGGGCGGCGGCCGTGCTCAAGTACCACCAGGTGTTCGGCTATACGCGGGAAGACCTCGAAACCGTCATCCTGCCGATGGCCCTGGAGGGTAAGGAAGCCATCGGCTCGATGGGCGTGGACGTGCCCCTGGCGGTGCTTTCCGACCAACCGCAGCACATGAGCAGCTACTTCAAGCAGTTCTTTGCGCAGGTCACTAACCCACCCATCGATCCGATTCGCGAACGGCTGGTGATGAGCCTGGCTACCTTCATCGGCAACAACGGCAACATTCTCGACGAGGACAAGATGCACGGCCATTGCGTGGCCCTACGCCACCCCATCCTCATCAACCACCAGCTCGAAAAGCTGCGCAGCATTGATACCGGCCTATTCCACGCCAAAACGCTCCAAACCTATTTCAAAGCCGATGGCAAGCCCGGCTCGTTGGAAGCCGGCCTTGCCCGCCTGTGCCGCTACGCCGAGGACGCGGTGAACGATGGGTTCGAGGTGCTGATTTTGTCGGATAGGGCCCTGGACTCGGAGCACGCGCCCATCCCGTCGCTGCTGGCGGTGTCGGCAGTGCACCACCACCTCATCCGGCTCAGTCGGCGCAGCGCGGTGGGCCTGGTGGTGGAAGCCGGCGACGTGTGGGAGGTCCACCACTTCGCCTGCCTGCTGGCCTTCGGGGCCACGGCCGTCAACCCGTATCTGGCCCTGGCCACCATCCAAACCACGCACTTAGACGGCCGCCTCGAAACCCGCCTGGAGGGCCCCCAGTTAATAAAAAACTACGTGAAGGCCGTAAACGACGGCCTGCTGAAGATTTTCTCCAAGATGGGAATTTCGACGCTGCTCTCGTACCACGGGGCTCAAGTATTCG
>JANPOR010000553.1:0-1963 GCA_031428075.1 Hymenobacter sp.
CCCCTGGCGGCCCCGAAATGTTTACCACTACATTCAGGACCGGCAGCTGCCGCCGGCGTTCGTGGTGGATATCACGCCCCACTGGACGGGCAAATGGGCGGCTATTCATGCCTATGGCAGCCAATTTTTTAATCTGGACGCCGACCCTACAGCCCCGGCTACCTACCTATCGAACCAGGAATTTGCCCGTTTTATGGAAGCGCGGGCCCGTGAGTTCGGGCACATCGTCGGGGTCGAGTTTGGGGAAGGCTTCACCACACCGCGCCCGGTAGGCGTGCGCGAAGTGGGGGACCTACTGTGAATGAGTTAGCTGCTTTTTTCCTTTTTTCAAGGAGAAGCCGCTGCGCTGCACTCAAAATGTTGGTAGCATAGTTTCCTTATTAACCCGTTTTGCTATGCCCACTCCTGAACGACAATCAGGCCATCTAGAGCCGATTACCAAGAAGGGGCTTGTCAAACAAGACGAAACGGCCACCAAAGTGGAACGGGTATTCGCACCGGTGCGTCAACTCACGGTAATCGTTGCCAACGAGCTGGCTACACAAAGCAACAACACGATTTAGCGGCGCTACGATCACCCACGTCACCTACCTGTTCGGCTAGAGGGCCCTGCTACCGCGCTTGCGGACTCCGACGCTGTACGACTTTGGGCCGCCACTGCGTCCACTCCCTGCGGCCTGCTCAACGGAGCGGTTTGTTCCAAAGAGATGAACTAAGAAAGAACATTCTCCCGTTTTCACGGAAAACTTACTTATCTTCAGGCGAATACTTTCCTGCTGTTGCTATGCCTACCACTGCTGTTCACCGTCCCGCTGCCGTTTACTCTGCCGCCCTGCTGGGCTTAGCCACCGTCGTGGCCGATCCGTTTGCGCTGGTGATGGAGGCCCGCGCCGGCGTGCTGGCCAAAACGGCGTTCGACGTGGCCAGCGTGCTCCAACTCCACGCCGACGAGCTGGCCAACTTGTTGCACACCACGACCAAGACCTTGCGTACTTACCGCCAAGCCAAAAAGCGCCTCGGCCCCGCCGCCAGCGAACAGGTGCTGAAGCTGCTGGCCCTTGCCCGCCGCGGCGAAGAAGTGTTCGGCAACGCCGCCGCTTTCCGCCGCTGGCTCAGCAAGCCCGCCTACGGGCTGGGCGGGCAGTCGCCGCTGGCGCTGCTGCAAACCAGCGGCGGCATCGATTTGGTGACCGAGGAAGCCGACCGCATCGCCTACGGCGACCTGGCCTAAGCCACAACCCCTGCAAGTGGAAGTCTACCGTATTTGCCTGGCTAAGTACGCCGGGGCCTTGGTGGCTTCCGGCAATCCCGGCCGCTGGAACCGGCGTGGTCAGTTCGTGATTTATGCCGCAGGCAGCCGGGCCCTGGCCTGCCTCGAAAACGTGGTGCACCGCAGCGGTGAGGGCCTGAACGACCTGTTCAAGGTGGTGGTCATCGACTTTCCCGACGGCATGGCAGTAGCGGAATTGATCCTGGCTGACCTGCCTGCCGGCTGGGAGGCGCCGCAGCGCTATGCCCGCGGCCAGCCCCTGGGAGCCACTTGGTCCACCGGGCGCGCCGCGGCCGTGCTGCGGGTGCCCTCGTCCGTCATCGCCCACGAGTTCAACTACGTCTTCAACACCCAGCACCCCGATTTTGCCCGCGTGCGCCTAGTGGGGCGGGAGGATTTCGCGTTCGACCCGCGCATCAAGGGCGAGGAGGCGGGGTAGTTTGTCGGCATCCGGTTCCGGTGGTGATCAGCGCTTGACTTTGTACGTGCTGTTTATGAAAATGCTCCTGCTAATCTTGGCGCTGGTTCCATTGGTGCCTTGTGGACAAAAGCCAAAAGGAAGAACGGTAATAAGAGAAGCTTTTGTCCGTTAGCAAGTCCAGTGCTGCCTAATAAGCAAACTGCCGTGGCCGAAGCAATCCTGTTCCAACGGTATGGCGTGCGCAACATCCTTACACAACGACCCGACGAGGC
>JANPOR010000554.1:0-39574 GCA_031428075.1 Hymenobacter sp.
GACAGCTCGCGCCCGCCCCGCGCCGAGCGCCCCGACGCTCCCGCTCGCCCGCTGGGCGAAACTGGTGCCCCCCGCGAAGGCCGCGGCGGGCGCGGTTCGCGTCGCGGCGGCCGCGGCGAAGGGTCCCCCGGGTCTGGTTCCACTCCTGCGCCGGCCGGCGCGTAAGCCCTTAGATAAGCTGATGATCCCTTCTTTCAACCCGAAGCTTTTGGCAAAATCCCGGGGGCTCGTGGCTGCGCTGGGGCTGCTGGGATTGGCCGGCTGCGACCCCAACCGGGTATTTGAGGAAAATACTGATTTTCCCAACAACTCGTGGGACGTGCAGCGCAAGCCCGCGTTTACGTTCGCCATTGCCGACACAGCGGCGCGTTACGACGTGTATTTCGACGTGCGCAACGCCTCGGTGTACCCGTTTTACAACCTCTACGTGAAGGCTACTTTGACGGGCCCGGGCGGCTTGGTGGGGCCTCCCTTGCTGCACCAGATGCTGCTGATGGACCCCAAAACCGGTGAGCCCCGCGGTAGCGGAACCGGCGATATCTACGACCATCAAGTGCTGGCCCTACCCCGCCAGCGCTTTGCTCGTTTAGGCAATTACACTCTCACCCTGGAGCAGTTTATGCGCCAGGACCAGCTGCCCGGGCTGATGGCCGTGGGCGTGCGCGTGGCCAAGCACCAGGACCCCATCAAGAAGTAGCAGACGCTGCGACCGATGCAACCAGATTCTAACCCAAGCCAATTGTACGCCAGTTGGTGCTGCACCCGGTGCTGTTCGAGCTGGGGACTTAAGAGCCCGGCCGAGTTCTTAAGTTCCCAGCGGATAGGCAAACACGATGGGCAACGCCGATGAAAGTCCATCCAGCACACGGTGGGTCGTGAGGACCGCTTGGCCCGTGCCGTGCGCTGGCCGAACAGCGCCGGCTATATAGGGCCCCGATGGTCCTGTACACGACGAAAGTGAAGGCATGGTGGTAGTCAAAATCGACGGGCGGTTGTCAGTAAATGTGGTTGAGGGCCAGTCGGCGGCGCGGGTTTGCACGTTAAGCACTTTTGCCATGGGCAAGCAAGGGACTGTTGAAAAAGACGAGTTTGGTCGTCCAGCGACGTCGTTGATTTAATTAAAAAGGGGCCCTCTGGGCCCAGCCCCCATTGCTTTCTTGGTAAATCGATGCTGTTAACCCCTCAACTGTTTAGCGTGTACTCCCGCCCCGCCGGTACCAGCCCGTGGTTCATACTTCACCAACCGAAATAATGAAGATCTACATTAAATATATGGTAAGCAGGCGCTGCAAAATCCTGATCCAAGACGAGTTGCTTAAACTCGGGCTGCACTATGGGGCAGTGGAGTTGGGGGAAGTGGAAGTCAAAGGACCTGTTACGGCCGAACAGCGTGACCAATTGAAAGCTGCCCTGTTGAAGTCGGGACTAGAGCTGATGGACGACAAAAGAGCTATTCTGATAGAAAAGATAAAAAATATCATTGTTCAAATAGTGCATTACACTGACGAAGGATTGAAAACAAAAAATTCTGACTTTATTAGTGAAAAGCTTAACCTTGACTATACCTACCTCGCCAACCTTTTTTCGGAAACCACGGGCATCACAATTGAGCATTATATCATTGCGCAAAAGATTGAACGGGTAAAAGAACTGCTTCTGTATGATGAGCTTACGCTCACACAAATAGCTAATGATGTGGGATATAGTAGCGTTAGTCATTTGTCTAATCAATTTAAGAAAGCCACTGGATTAACGCCAACTTATTTTAAACAGATCAAACAATACAAGCGGCGTCTTGCGCTTGAGGACGTGTGAATGATGCAAACGATTTCCATGATTATGTAAAATTTTCTAGAATGAAGCGGGGGAGATTTGCCACGTGAAAATGACTTCACATCGGCAAAATCTAAAAATTATGAAAACAAGTTTATTGCTTATCGTGACCTCGGTCACTTTATTGGTTTTCCCCAAAGCAAGTAATGGACAAATCGCGCCGCCTTTAGGCGCAGCATCCAGCTTTGCCTTGTTCACTGCGGTTGGCGCGGTCGACAATCATGGTCCATCCGTCATCAACGGCGACATTGGGACCAATGCGGGGGCTTTCAACGGGTTTCCGCCCGGCGTGGTAAAGGGCAACATTCACGTGGCGGATACTTATGCTACGCAAGCGGCCACGGATGTGCAGGCGGCTTACGCTCACATGTCGGGCATTACCTATGTAACGGAAAAGGCGGTGTACGGTGGAACGCCGCCCGTGGCCCTGCTGCCCGGCTCGTACTTCGTGAAACAAGCCACTACCCTGGCCGGAACGCTGATTTTGGACGGGGGCGGTGACCCGAACGCGAAATTTTTCCTCATGGTAAACGGTGCCTTAACCACGGGCGCTAACTCCCGTGTGGTGATGCAAAACGGCGCCGACCCCAGCAACGTGTATTGGCAGATCAGGGGCCTGGTTACACTAGGGCAAAACTCGGTGATGCGCGGCACGCTGCTGGTTGATGGCGCCATCAACTTAGTCACTGGCGCGCTGCTGGAAGGCCGGGGGCTTTCGCGCGCGGGGGCCATTTCGCCAACTTCGAGCACGGCCACTTTGCCGCTACCAGCTATAGTTCCGGCACTTACTAAGACCTTCTGGCTGGGCAATCCGTTCGGCACGGGCACCACGGACTGGTTCACGCCCGGCAACTGGTCGAACGGCGTGCCCACCAGCGTGCTGGATGCCATTGTACCCACTGGTACGTCGCCTTACCCGCTGGTTGCCAGCGGCAGCGCGGTGGCCAAAAGCCTGACCATTGGCTCCGGGGCCAGCTTTATGCAGGGCGGTGGCGCGCTCGACGTGAAAGGCAGCGTAGATAACAGCGGCACCATCAGCGCGACGGCGGGTACTGTGCGCCTGAGCGGCACCACGGCGCAGGCCATCGGCGGCAGCGGCAATACCCAGTTTTGGAGCCTGGCCGTTGCCAACACCGCAGGGGCTAGCCAAGCCGGGGCGGTAAGCGTACACGGCGTCTTGGCCCTGACCACCGGTGGCCTCGCCACCAACGGCAATCCGCTGACGCTGCTTTCCGACGCGGCCGGCACGGCCCTGGTGGACAACATCGGCGGCACAGTGAACGGCACAACCACCGTGCAGCGCTACATCGACCCAACTTTTAACACTAAATCGGGTTATCGCCACTATAGCTCGCCAGTGGCCAATACCATCTTCAACGACTTGGCCACACCGGGCTTCGCGCCGATTTTCAACCAAGCCTATAACACCACGGGCAACACGGCGACGCCTTTCCCGAACGTGTTCGGCTACGACCAGGCTCGCGTGACGAGCCCCGCTGACGCGGCCACCGCTTTTGACCAGGGCTTTCTGGTGCCCGCGGGCACCGACGCGATGGGCGTAATGAGCGGCTACACCGTGAACATTGGCGCCGACCAAGTAGTGGACCTGACGGGTACCCTCAACAACGGTCCCGTAAGCCGCAACCTCACCCGCGGTACCCAGCCCCAGAGCGGCTGGCAGCTGCTGGGAAACCCTTATCCTTCGCCCATCGACTTCAGCCAGACCGGTGGCGTAGTGCGGACCAACGTGGATGATGCCGTGTACGTGTGCCAGAGCACGGGCCAGTACGCCGGCCAGTACCGCAGCTATGTGCGCGGCATGGGCGACCCGTTGGTGGCCTCTATGCAGGGCTTCTTCGTCCGGGTGAGCGACGGGCAAGCCTCGGGCACTTTCGCCCTCAACAACGCGGCCCGGGTGACGAGCCTTGACAAGGCCCCCATCTTCAACCGGGGCACCGCCGACGCCCGCCCCCTAGTGCGGCTGCACCTGCAAGGCAGCGCCCAGGCCATGCCTGACGAGGCTTTCGTTTACTTCGAGCAGGGCGCTTCGGCCGCTTTCGATGCCCACTTCGATGCTTTCAAGCTGCCTAACTCGTCAGGGCTGAGCGTGAGTAGCATCACGGCCAATAACGACTTGTCGGTGAACGGACTTGCGCCGCTGACTAGTACCACCACGGTGCTGCTGAACGTACACGTGCCCGCCGCCGGTACCTACACCTTGAAAGCCACCAGCCTGCTCAACTTCGGGGTCGGCACCCAGGTGCTGCTGCTCGATACCGAAACCGGCGCGCGCATCAATCTGAGCCAGCAGCCGAGCTACACCTTTCAGGCTAGCGCCACGGCGCTGCCGGGCCGCTTCGACCTGTACTTCAGTCCTGCCTCGGCGCTGGCCACCAACGCGGCAGCGCTGGCCCAGCAGGTACAGCTGTACCCGAACCCTGCGCAGGGAAGCTTCACGCTGATGCTGCCCGCCGAGCTGGGCCGCACGCCCGTATCGGTGAAGGTTATCAACCAACTCGGCCAGCTCGTGTCGGAGCGCACAGTGGCCATGACGGCGGCCGGTGCTAGCGCCCAGTTTGATGCGTCGGCCCTCGCTCCGGGCGTGTACTCCCTGCTCCTCACCTCCGCCAATGGCCAAGTGGCAAAGCGGATGGTAATAAAGTAGAAAAATAACGGATACCTCCGACTTACCGCCCCCGACCGAATCAACAGGCCGGGGGCTTGGCCAGCCCTTTGGCTTGGCCAGCCTCCCAACTTTTGCCAACTCTTTTCCTTATCAATATGAATAAGCAGACTTTCATCAGCGCGCTGTGCGGCACGGTATTTAGTGTGCTTGCGCTGGCGGCAACGGCCGTAGCCCAGCCCGGCACCGTGGGGCCCACCCCACCTCCTAGCAGCGGGCCCACCCAAGTACCCCTCGACGGCGGCGCCTCGCTACTACTCGCCGGTGGCGTTGCTTACGGCCTGAAGCGCCTGCGCGGGCGTCGCGACAAGGCCTGATGCGGAGCCGCCTGTATCAATAACCACCCAAAAAAAGCCCCGCCGGATTGGCTGGGCTTTTTTAGGTATTGTCGTGTAAAATTAGGTGATGCGATGGGCCATGGTTGACGCCATAAAGTCTATTCGGACTACACGATGCGGGTGACCTCAACGGCGTTGGGGCCCTTCTTGCCGGCCTTGATACTGAACTGCACCCGGTCGCCTTCCTGAATTTCGTGGATGAGGCCGGTTTGGTGCACGAAGATTTCTTCCTCCGTGCCATCGAGGATGATGAATCCGAAGCCTTTGGCATCGTTGTAAAATTTGACGGTACCGGTTTCCATAAGCGGGAGGCAATAACAAGAAAATAGACAAGTGGCCCGCAAAAATACGGTCCCGCCCGCAACACCCCGCCTGCGGCCAACCGTGGCCCGAGGCGCGCGTATAGCCCAGGCCCCGCCGGCGGCTTTTTTCACCCACAATTTCTTCGCCCTATGAGCACGGAAAATCTCAATACCGAACCCAACGACATTGCCGGCAACCGGCTGGGCGGCCCGTTGGGCAACACCGCGGCCCGGCCCGGGCCGCCTGCCGGCGTGCCCGCCCCGCCCTCAAGTGAACAGTTGGCCAGGGCCGAAACCAGCGTGGGCCAGGGCGGCGTCGACGACCATGACCAGCAAGAAAACAAGGAGGCTAACCCCGTCGACCTCGACCCTGAGCCCCGCGACCCGGCCGCGACCGGGGAAGCCAGCACTTACGGCGGTAACTTTAGCAATGCGACTCAGGACGTGTTCCACGATGCGGCCCGCACCGACAACCAGCAGTCCGATGCCAGCCGGGGTGAATTTGGTCGCCAAGGCACTCACAACACCCACGGCGGCTACGGCAATCAGTACCGCGAAGCCGATTACGAGCCCCACGGCTCGGCCGAAGACCGCTACTATGGGGGGCCCGGCGAGCCCGGCCCACAGCACAATTCTTACCTGATAGATCCGGAACAGCTGGCCCGTGCCAACGCAACCGGCCCCGAGATGCTCCCCGCGCCCAGCCTTGAAATGCCCGGCCCCGACGGCCGCGGCAACCAGTATGACACCCGCAACCTGCCCGGCCGCGCCGACGCCCGCGCCAACCAGCAGAACGATAACAGTGCCGGCCCCGGCCAGGGCCCTGGCTACGCCGCCGATTATGGCCACACCTCGTTCGGCGGCGGTGGGCCTGCACCAACGGCTTCTGATGCCGACGTGCCGACGCGTAATCAAGGTGAGGATAGCCGCTCGTCGCGCGGGGGCTACGACAACCAAGGCTCGTCGGCGGGTTCCGGTGGACTGGCCAATACGGGCGCGGCCCCAGCGCCCCCGGCCACGGGCGGCACATCTGCTCTAGACGCCGCGGGCGAAGGCTACGGCGACCGGGGTCGTCAGGGTGAGGTCCAGCGCCCCAATTACGCCACCGGTGGCGAGCGCAGCGGGTTCGTGCCCGGTCCCAATCAGCCGGCCGGGGCGCAGCGGCCCGGTTTCGGTTCGCAGGGTGGTTCTTATGACGACCAATACGCCGCCAGCCAGCCCGGGGCCACCGGTGGCTCACCGGCCAAGGGCGACTATACTCAGCAAGAGTACGACGCCCAAAACAGCGGCCCCGCCGCTCAAGAGGCGTTTCGCCCCGACACGGCTTCCGACGAACAGGCCGATATGGCCCCGCGCCGCAACGCTGCCTGGGACCAGCCCAACGAGGACTAATCCCGGCGGGCTTCAAACAAAAAGTGCTCCTCAAAAGCTGGGAAGCACTTTTTGCTTGAAGTACTTGGAATTAGCTATTAATTTCGTAGCGGCTTGGCGGTTTGGGCGGCGGCGTGGGAGCTGCGACGGTTGTGGCGCCGCCAGGACGAACCAAGGGGCCCAGCGCCCCAAATCAGGCGGTGGGCTGTAATATTACGCTCCTGTAAGCGTCTTTCTGCGATATGCCCGCGTCCGCCCGTGCCACCTCTGATTTTCTCGACGATCTAACCAACGCGTTGTTGGTGCTGCGGGTGCAGGCCCAGCAACGGTTTCGCTCCTTAAGCCCCGAGGTGCTCAACCGTCGTCCCGGCCCCGGCCCTGGGCCCTGGAGCGTGGGCGAATGCCTTGAACATCTCAATATCGTGGGCGGGCACTTTCTGCCCATCGTGGCAGCGCGCCTGCGTCGGGCCCAGGAGAAGGGCACCCGGCCCGCGCCCTTCGTAAAGCACGGCTTCGTAGGGGCCCGCATGGTGGAAGACATGCGAATACCGGCCGCCGTCAAGCCCCGCGTGACGCCCCAGCGGTACGCGCCCACCGGCACCCGCCTCACCCGCACCGTCACTGAGGTGTACAGCCGCCAGATCGACGAGTTGCTGAGCCTTGTGTTGCGCGCCCGCCAAGTCAATGCCAACGCCACGCGCATCTCCAACCCGCTGTTTCCACTGTTGCGCCTGCGCCTGACCGACCAACTGGAATACCTTGTGGTGCACTTGCAGCGCCACGCCGCCCAGGCTGAGCGCGTGCTGGCTGGCCAAACCGACAAGTAGGTCCCCGGCGCAAATAACGAATGCCGTGCTGCGGCAAAACACGCCGGCCGTTTTGTAGGGGGATACTTTAGACGCTCTGAGCCGGCGCAAAATAATTTACGCCGTCCGCGTTTAAGCTGAGCAGGACCGGCCTCTTCCGGGCCCCCATCATTCGTCGTTCATGCGCCTGTTTCTCCTTGCCTGTTCGCTTTTGCTGTTGACGTTCACCGCCGACCGGGCCGCGCCCGGGCCGCGCCCGGGCTCGCTAGCCGCCCGCTGGAAGAGAATTGACCAGCTCCTGGCCAAAGACCAAACGGCCACTGCTGCCCCGCTCGTAGAAACGATCTACCAGCAGGCCAAAAAAAATGGTGATGCCCCTGCCTACGTGCGGGCCCTACTCTACAAAATCCGGCTTCTGCAAAACAATCAGGAAGACGCCGACGAGAAGGCTATCGTGTTGTTGGAAGGCGACTTGAAAGCGGCGCAATTCCCAGCTCGGCCCATTTTGCATTCGCTGCTGGCGGGCCTGTACGCCGATTATTACAGCCAGCACCGCTATCAGCTCTACCAGCGCACGGCCGGGGCCGCGCCCACTGCCGATGCAGCCAGCAGCGGCAGCACCCTCGCCACCTGGGACGCTGGGAGGTTGGGCGCAGCCATTGTGCGGCACTATTATTTATCCGTCGAAGACGAGCCGCAACGGCAGCTCGCTACCACTCTGGCCCAGCTTGGCGACCTGGCTGCGGGCGGCGATGCCGAAGGCCGCCGGCTGCGCCCCACACTCTACGATTTGCTGGCCCAGCGCGCCATCGCGGGCTTGCAAAACCAGGAGCTATACCTCACCCGGCCCGAGCAGCAGTTTCAAATCACCGAGCCCAAGCTGTTCGGCAGTGCCCGGGAGTTCACCGACCTGCGTCTGCTGGGCCCCGAGGCTGACTCGCTGAATGGGCAGCTGCACGTGCTGCACGTGCTGCAGCGCCTCACGGCCGCGCGCCTACTGCTGGCTCCCACTAACCCGGCGGCGCTGGCCGACGTGGACTTGCAGCGCCTCGACTATATGCGCGGCCTCACCCAAAACACTGACCTCGCCGACCAGTACGGCCCCGCGCTGGTGCTAATGGCCGAGACGTACAAGGCCCTGCCCATCAGTACCGAATTTATCGAACGCCGGGCCAAGCTGGCCCGCGACAGCACGCCGGTCGCCGCCGTGGCCCTGGCGCGGGCAGCGGAAGCGAAATTTCCAAAGTCGCGCGGTGCCTCCCGCGCTAGGGCCCTGCGCGAGCAAATAGAGCGGCCGGAACTTTCATTTTCCGCCGCTGAAATCGTGGTGCCCGGCCAGCCCTGGCGGCTCAACGTGACGGCCCGCAACGTGACGGAGCTGCACGCCTGGGCCTACCAGATTTCGCTGAAGGAATGGGAGAAAGCCGGTCGGTACGACGAGCGGGCCATTGCAAAGCAGTACGCTCACGTCCTACGCACCAAACCGGCCGCTGCGTGGGCCGTGCCCGTATCAGCGCATCCGCTGGATTATAAAGCGCACAAGCTGGCAGCGGCGGGCGCGGCACTCCCGGCCGGCTACTATTTGGTTTTGCTTAGCAACCGCGCCACGCTGTCTGCCGATGCGGCGGCCCCGGCAGCACAGGCTGGTACCGTTACGGCCTATGCTGTGCTGGGGGCAAGTGAGTTGAGCGCCGTTAATCGAACGAACTTGCAAACTGGCACCACCGCGCTGCTGCTATTGCATCGGCAGAGTGGCGCGCCACTGGCTGGCATAGCCGCCCAGGCTACGTACACCATGTACAATCGTGGTAAGTCGCGGCAAGAAAGTCGTTTAGGGGCGGTGATTATTTCAAATGCAAATGGCGAAGCAGAGCTTTCCGCGCCGGTAAAATTGTCTTCGCAGCTGGACCGTGAGAGCTTGGCTAATGTGAGGGTTTGGAAAGGCCGCGATACGCTGGTGATGGCCACCGACAATGAGAACTACGGAGCCTTTGAGCGCCCAAAGGTTGCGCTCCCCCAACGGCACACTTTCCTCTTTACCGACCGCGCCATTTACCGGCCGGGCCAGACGCTGTACTTCAAAGGCATTCGGATCGAGAGCCTAAACGGCAAAAGCAGCCTCGTGACCAACCAGCCGGTGAGTGTGCGGCTGGTCGACGTGAACGGTCAGACTGTGCAAACGCTGCCCTTCACCACATCGGAGTTCGGTAGCTTCAACGGCTCCATCGTGTTGCCCACGGGCCTGCTCAACGGTGAAATGACCCTGCGAACCGACGACGGCAACCTGCAATTTGCGGTGGAAGACTACAAGCGCCCGGCCTTTTTCGTGACGCTTGATTCGGTGCCCGGCCGGCCCCGGCTTGGCCAGTTGCTGACGGTGCAGGGCCGGGCCCGTGCCTACGCCGGGCAAGCCACCGACGGGGCCGCGGTGCGCTACCGCGTCACGCGCCGCGAGCTGTGGCCGCTGTTCGACTATGGTTTCCGGCGCGGCATTTACCCGCCCGGCCGTGGCGGTAGCAGCCAGGAAGTCGCCCACGGCACCGCCACCACCGATGCGGAGGGCCGCTTCGGCATCACCTTCACGCCGTCGCTGGGGCCCCAAACCCAGGACAAGCGCGGCTGGGAGCCGGGCTATTTGTTTGAAATCACCGCCGACGTAACCGACGCGGCTGGCGAAACCCGCACTGGCACCCGCAGCTTCCCCATCGGCCGCAATCCGCTGAGCTTGCGCCTTGCCGGCCCCGACGAGGCCGACAAGCAGCATCTGCCTGCTTTCACGCTGCGGGGCGCCAATGCCACCGGCGAGCCGCTGCCTGCTGCCGGCACGCTGCGCCTGCTGGCCCGCCGCTTCCGCCCCAATCCGCCCGGCGTGCCCGGCCCGGTGCCCGAAACGGAGGATAACGAAGCTCTGGCTGTACTGATTAAAACCCTGCCCTTCGACACCAAAAACGGCCCGCTGCTGGACCTGAGCGCCGCCCTGGGGGCCCTGCCCACCGGCCGCTACCGCCTCGAAGCCCTTGCCGCTGGGGCCGATTCGGCGCGGGCGCGGCACGATTTCACGCTCTACGACTCGGGGGCCCCCGCCGTGCCCTTTGCTACGCCCGATTGGTTTGTGGCGCTGGCTGACACCGTAGCCCCCGGCCAGCCCACTGCCGTGCTACTAGGTAGCAACGAAGCCGACGCCCGCGTTCTACTCGAAGTGGAACGCGGTGGCCAACTCCTGCGCCAGGAGTGGCTGACGCTCAGTGCTAACGAGCAGCGCCGCCTGACGGTGGACAGCGGCCCCGTCACGGCTCAGGGGCCCCTCTACATCCACACCACGCAGGTACGCGACAACCGCCCCTACCGCCACGACGCCACCGTGCAGGTAGTGGAGAAACCGCAGCCGCTGCGGCTCGCCATCAGCACCTTCCGCGACAAACTCCAGCCCGGCCAGAAGGAAACCTGGCGCGTCACCGTCCGCCAAGCAGATGGCAAAGCCGCCGATGCTGAGATGGTCGCCACCCTTTATGACCAGAGCTTGGACGTGTTCCGGCAGCACATCTTTCAGGGGTTGGATTTTGGTGATGGTGGGTATTCAGCGCGGTTTGAGTGGAAAGGAGAATTTGGGGAGTTTAATTCTAACAATTACGCTACAACCGATGATGACGCGGAGCCAAAGCCTGTCAATTACCCTGAATTGAATGATTGGCAACAGCATTTGGATGAGGTGCCTGACCAAGGGGAGTTGAAGGATAAGGTTTTCAGTGGCGAAGGCAATCGAGTTATGGCTTCAGCTGCTCGTTCTAAAATGACCAGTGTAAAATTTAGTGCTCCCGTAATAAAAAGAGATGCAGAAATGCGTCCACCGCCTCCGGCACCAGTTTCTGCTGAGGAAGCAATGAAGCGTGGAGACATCCCCGACATGGATACGTTGACTAACAAAGTAGCGTCTCCAAACAGACAGCCCGACCTTTCCACTGTCCCCACCCGCACCGATTTCCGCGAAACGGCCTTTTGGCAGCCGGCCTTGCGCACCGACAAAAACGGCGATATCGTGCTCGAATTTCAGATGCCGGAGGCTGTGACGCGCTGGCAGCTGCTGGCCCTGGCCCACGACAAAAACCTGCGCACCGGCCAACTGGCCCGGCAGCTCGTTACCCAAAAGGAAATTCAGATTACGCCCAACGCGCCGCGCTTTTTGCGGCAAGGCGACACGTTCACTTTTCCCGCCAAGTTCTCGAACCTGACCGACCACGCAACCAGCGGCACGGCGCAGCTTTTCCTGCTCGACGCAGCTACTGGACAGGACATTACGGGCCAGGTGCTGAAGGGTCCGGCGCAGCAAACTGTATCAACCGGGGCCCACCAAAGCGTTGCCTTGGACTGGGGAATCAGCTTACCCGCCGACTTTGCGCCGGTAGCAGTGACGTACCGCGTGGTGGTGCAAGTGAGGGTGAAGAACGGGGTAAAAGAGAAAAAGGGTAAGTGGAAGCAGCAGTCAGCTACTTTCTCCGACGGTGAGGAAAACACCTTGCCTGTGCTGCCCAACCGCCTGCTCATCACCGAAAGCCTGCCGTTGCCCGTCGTGGGGCCCGGCACCCACGCGTTTGAGTTGGCGAAGCTGACCGGGCCCGGCAGTTCCACGCGCCGCAACTACTCCCTCACACTGGAAATGACGGCCAACCCCGCCTGGTACGCCGTGCAAAGCCTACCCTACTTGATGGAATACCCCTACGAATGCTCGGAACAAGTATTCAGCCGGTTGTATGCTAATCTGTTGGCGGCCCAAATTTTGAAATCCAACCCTCGCTTTAAAATCATCCTCGCCGAATGGACGCGACTGGCCCAAAGCAGTACGGCGGCGCAAAAAAATGGCCTTGCCAGCAAGCTGGCGCAGAACCAGGAGCTGAAAAACCTGCTGTTGCAAGAAACGCCTTGGGTGCGCGACGCCCAGGGCGAAACCGAGCGCCTGGCCCGCCTCAGCACGTTGTTCGATGAAACCCGCTTGCGCGGCGAAACCGCCGGGGCCCTGGCCAAGCTGCAGCGCATGCAGCTGCCCGGTGGCGGTTTCCCGTGGTTTGAGAGGATGCCCGACGACCGCTACATCACCCAGCTCATCGTGGCCGGTTTCGGGAAGTTAAAGAAGCTGGGGGCTCTCGATGCCGATCAGGACGCCACCGCCCGCGGCATCCTGCAAAACGCCTTGCGCTACCTCGACGCCGCCACCGCCCGCGATTACGCCGCGCTGCGCCGCCAAAAAGGCGTGAAATTGGCCGACAACCACCTCGGCGACCTGCAAATACAGGCGCTGTACGCCCGCAGTTTCTGGCCCCGGCAGCCCGAAGCCGCCGCAAAAACTGCCTACGCGTACTACCGCGAGCAGGCCGCCAAGTATTGGCCCGGCCAGACGCGCTACCTGCAAGCCCAGATGGCCCTGGCCCTGTTTCGGGCGGGCAAGGTGGCCCCGGCGGCCCAGGATATTCTGAGGGCCCTGGCCGAAGATGCACTTCATTCGTCGGAACTGGGCATGTATTGGAAGGAAGTGCGGGGTGGCTACTATTGGCACGAGGCCCCCACCGAAACCCAGGCTACGCTCATCGAAGCCTTCGACGAGGTGAAAAACGACCAGAAATCCGTCGATGAGATGAAGCTCTGGCTGCTCCAGCAGAAGCAAACCCACCACTGGGAAAGCACCCGCGCCACCGCCGATGCCTGCTACGCCCTGCTGTTGCGTGGCTCCGACTGGCTCGCGGCCCCGCAGCCGATGCAAATCACCGTCGGGGGCGAAAAGATTCAGTCCGAGGCCGCGCAGGCTGGCACCGACTACTTCAAAACCAGCTGGCCAGCCGCCGAGGTCAAGCCCGCCCAGGGCCGCGTCATCGTCGCCAAGTCCGGCGCGGGCGTGGCGTGGGGCGCGTTGTATTGGCAGTACTTCGAGGATTTTGATAAGGTGACGCCCGCCGCTACGCCCCTCGGCTTGGAGCGCCAGCTCTACCGCGAAATCCGCACCGCTGGGGGGCCGGTGCTCGAAAAGCTGACCACCACCACGCCCTTGAAAGTGGGCGACGTGCTGGTGGTGCGCCTTGTGTTGCGTACCGACCGCGAACTGGAATACGTCCATCTCAAAGACCAGCGCGCCGCCGGCTTGGAGCCCATCGCCCAAACCAGCGGTTACCGCTACCAAAATGGACTGGGCTATTACGAGAGCCCTCGCGACGCGGCCACCAATTTTTTCCTGGGGACCCTGCCACGCGGCACCCACGTGTTCGAGTACCGGCTGCGGGCCAGCCAGGTCGGCGATTTTTCGGGCGGACTTAGCGAGGCGCAATGCCTATACGCGCCCAAGTTTAGGGCCAATTCTGCTGGGCAGCGGCTGACGATTGTGCGGTAGGAGCGCGGTTGACCGAGGTCCTCCAGTTGCTTAGAGCACGCATGGCGCCAGCCGGGCCTACAGGCAAAAGCTCGGCCGATGCTTGCATATTACCGAGACGGTTGTTAGCTTTGTCGTCTAGCCAATTTAATATTTCCAATATTTATTGCACTATGAAGCACCTATTTGCCCTGTTCGCTTTGTGCCTAGCCCTGGGCACGGCCCGCGCCCAAACGCCCGTCACGAAGCTGCCCGGTGAAGAAAACCTGAGTTTGCGTGAGCGCGCCGAGCGGGATTTTCTCATGCCCGTACGTCGCAAGAAAGTTGTGGAAGCGCCCCGCCCCGGGGCCCCCGACGACATGACCGCTGCGCCCGAAAATGACGCCACCGCCCACTATTCGGCCACCGCTGATGAGGTTCGCCCCGAGGAAACCATCGCGCCGGCCCGCGAAGCCCGTCCTACCCGCTCCTTCGCCGCGCGCCACACCGCCTGGCTAGTGCGCCGCGCCGAGGCCCGGGCTGAAGAGCGCGCCGCCGACTTGCGCGCCGCGCGCCGCGCCGAAGCCCGTCGCGCTGCCCGCCACAGCAGCAGCAAGCGCAGTAGCAAAGCCACCCATAGCAGCAAGCGCAGCAGCAAAGCCGTCAAAACTAAAACAAAGACCAAGGCTGCCCGCGCCAAAGCCGCCCACACCGCCAAGCGCAGCAAAAGCCATCATAGCGCGGCCAAAACCAGCCACAAAACCAAAAAGGTGACGGCTCACAAAAAAGCGTCGCACGCCGCCAAGGCCACGGCCAAGCATAAGAAGAAGCACCGCCGCTAGACCGGTCATCAATATTATCAATGCTAAAAAAGCCTTACCAGTAAATGGCGAGGCTTTTTTAGTGCGTTTTGAAGCCGAGCCGGGGCCCCGTAAGCTGTTTACCCAGCAATGCGAATCACGAGGCCGTCGGTACGGGGCGCGAGGCGAATCTGGCAGCTCAAGCGCGAGCCTTCGTATACGTGCGGCAGGGTTTCGAGCATGTCTAGCTCCGCATCCTGAGGCTCGGGCAAGACAGGTCCGGCTAGCACTTCCACGTGGCAGGTAGCGCACAGGGCCATGCCGCCGCAAGCGGCTTGGATGGGGTAATCGTTGGCCTTGAGCAACTCCATCAGGCTCAGGCCCATGTCGGTAGGGGCCTCCAGCTCGCGGCGTTGGCCGGGCGCTTCCTCCACGTAGATGCGAATATCGTCTTCCATTGTGTAAACAAGCAAACAGTAAGTGAGCGAACGAGTAGCCGGTAATTTTACCGCTTCGCTCATTCGCTCAATTGGCCGTTTACATGGTGGGTATCCCGTTCACCGTCGTGTATTTGAGGGTATATTTCTTGTCGGGGTAGATGTATTTGAACGCACCCTGGCACATGAGCGCCGCCTCGTGGAAGCCGCAGAGGATGAGCTTGAGTTTGCCGGGATAGGTGTTGATGTCGCCGATGGCAAATACGCCGGGCACCGACGTGCTGTAGTCGAGCGTGTTCACTTTCACAGCGTCGTTTTCCAGGCCTAGGCCCCACTCGCCGATGGGCCCCAGCTTGGGGGTGAGGCCAAACAAGGGCACAAACGCGTCGAGCGGCACGGTTTCGGCGATGCCGTCGTTGCCGGTGATGGTGACTTGCTGCAAGTGGCCGTTGCCGTGCAAGTGAGTCACGTTGCTGCTCAGCACGAGTCTGATTTTGCCGGCCTCGGCCAAGGTTTGCACTTTTTCGGCCGAGTCGGCGGCTCCACGGAAGGTGGTGCCGCGGTGCACCAGCGTTACATCCGCAGCTACGTTGGCCAGGAAATTGGTCCAGTCGAGGGCTGAGTCGCCGCCGCCGGCGATCACGATTTTCTTGCCGCGGAAATGCTCGGGGTCGCGCACCATGTAGTGCACGCCTTTGCCGCCCTCGAAGCGCTCTAGGTTTTCAACGGCTGGCTTGCGGGGCTCGAATGAGCCCAGGCCCCCGGCGATGGCCACAGCTTTGCAGCGAATCTCGGCGCCGTCGGTGGTGTGGAGTTGGAACGAGCCGTCATCGAGCTTGGCAAATTGCTCCACCCGCTCGCCCAGCGTGAAGGTAGGATGGAAGGGCTCGATTTGCTTGAGTAGGTTGGCTACCAAGTCGCCGGCCAGGATTTCAGGAAAACCTGGAATGTCGTAAATCGGCTTTTTGGGGTATATTTCGGTGAGCTGACCGCCGGGTTGGGGCAGGGCGTCGACGACGTGGCAGCGGAGCTTGAGCAAACCAGCTTCAAACACGGCAAACAAGCCGACCGGGCCGGCCCCGATAATGCAGATATCGGTGGAAATGACGTTGGGCATAAACGAGCTAAGTACCTGAAACAAGCGGCCGCAAAGGTAGACCCCCGGGCCGGGGCGGCCAACGGCCGTCGTTCCATACAACAACCTTAAGGCCTAAATCGTTGGCTTATCTAACCCGATCGTGCCGGTTTGGCCTGTTATGTGCGAGGGCCGGCCGGGCCGGGCAACGGGGACTAACTTGTTGCCGAAAAAAACGATAGTATTGCCCCGTTGCTTCCTTCTCAGTCCGTTTTCCGGCGCATGATTCCAGTTTCGACTTTTCGTAAATATGCCCTACTGCTGCCGCTGAGCGGGCTGGCCGTTGCCTGCGGCTCCGACGCGACTTCGGGAAAAATTGCCGGCAAGACGGCCGGGGATGCAGCGGTTCCGGCAGTTAAAATTAACCAGATCAATGTGTTGGTGGATGCCTCGGGTGGTATGCAGGGCTTCATGCACGCTAACGCGCCCGGTATGCCGGGCAGTGGCTTTCAGCAAACCGTGACGGCACTGCTTTCCGACGTCAATGGCCAGCGCAACCAGCAAACGGCACCGCCGGCCTTCTATTTTGTGAAGGAAGCTACCGGGGCCGACCCGCACGTCCTCGTGCCGGCTACCTATAATGAGTTGACCGGTGCCATCAGCACGGGCATCCAAAAGCCGGCCCTGGGCACCGAACTGCCCCAAATGCTGGCCGAGGCCCTGAAGCTGCAAGCCAAAAAGCCCGGCACGGTGAGCATCATCGTGTCCGATTTCATCTACAGCCCCAAGAACTCCAGCGAAACCTGGCGCGTGAAAACCGACGTGAAAGACGCCTTGAGCACTGCTGACGCGACCCATCTGGCGGTGTCGGTGTTCGCGAGCACGTCGGAGTATCGGGGTAATTTTTACCCTGGTAACCGCACGCATTCGCAAGCCCTGCACGGCGAGAAATTGCCCTATTATATCTGGGTAGTAGGGGCCCCCGAGCTAGTCGGCCAGGTCGACGGTAGCTTGTTGAAGCGGCTGGCAGGCCAGCCCCAGGCGCATTTCAATACTAAATTTGCTCCACCGTACGCCGCCCTCGACCATTTCCAGAACGCCGGGGAATGGTACAAGGCCGACGTCGGCTCCGTGCCCGCCGTGGCCCTCACCAAGAGCGTGTCGTGGAAGGAGCCGGCCGAAATCGTGTTCGGCCTAGACCTGAAAGGGGTGCCCGCCGAATGGCAGAAAGCCGCTGCTCAGGGCCTGCGCCTCGACCCTGCGGCCACCAACGCCACGCTGTTGCGCACCTGGCTGGTGGCTCAGGAGCCGGCCGCTGCCGGTAAGGCATACTTGCAGTCTTACACGCACTTAGCTAAAATTAGATTGAATCAAATTCCCGGCGCGGGGGCTCTGCTGCATCTCACGCTGCCCCGCCAACAGCCCGCCTGGGTGGCCCAGACTTCGACTGCCAACGATAGTAATATTGCCAAACAGGGCCCTAAGACCTTCTTGCTCGCCGACGTGCTGCAAGGTGTAGCCGATTATTTTGCCGACCAGCCCAGCGCCCAGCTCTCGCTCGACTTGCCCGTGCGCGTGCAGCGAGCCGAGTAACCTACAGCGCGGATTTTGTGGTCCGCATGTCTGGCTTCGTCCTGCTAATTGCCGAGCAGCGACGCGGACTATAAAGTCCGCGCTGTAATCGGGGGCCCAACTGTTATTAAACTGATAACCAAATCTTCTCCATGTTTCAACAGCTTTTTACCTTCCTCTACCAAGCCCTGCTCGGCACGCCGGCCCCATCGTCGCTCATCCCCGTTTACCAAAAAAGCATCTTCCCCGGCGTGGGATTAAGTACTTTTTTCGCCGTGGCTCTGGGCATGGCGCTCGTCTATTACGTGGTGCTGAACCGGTTGATGACGACAGCTTTATTCAAAACTTCGCACTGGCTACTGTTTGTACTGACTACGGCCCTGGTGTCGGCCGGGCTGGCGTATTCGCAGGCGCACTCGGTGGTGACGGAAACCCTCAATAGCAGCGGCGTGGCGCTGGAAGGCATTGAGCAATCGGCGTATAACCGTTACGTGCTGGGTTTTTTGTGCGTAAATGCGCTGTTCGGGGCCTTGTTTTTCGTGTTTTGGTCGTTTGTGGTAAAATCATTCTCTACCAGCGCCCGCACCACGCCGGTGCGCTGGCCCAACTAATACTCTATCCTTCCCTATTTTACCTCAATGGCTAAACTGTTTTTATTCGGCATCGGCGGCACGGGCTCGCGCGTCATTCGCTCGCTGACGATGCTACTGGCGGCAGGCGTCGAAATCAAAAATTGCGACACGGTGGTGCCCATCATCATCGACCCCGACGCCCGCAACGGCGACATGAACCGCACCGTGGAGCTGCTCAAGATCTACGCCCGGCTGCGCAAATCTCTGGAGCCGGCCCCAGCGGTGGGCGATTTTTTTCATACCGACATCAAGACGCTTTCGGCCATCGCCCAAACCGGCAGCGGCGACGTGAAGGATGCCTTTGTCTACGACTTCGGCAACATCAACGAGAGCTTCCGCGATTACCTGCACTACGACCGGATGCCGGTGGAAAGCCGCCACTTGGTCGACTTGCTGTTCACGCCCGAAAACCTGGCCAGCCCACTTACCGTGGGATTCAAGGGCAGCCCTAACGTGGGCTCGGTGGTGCTGAACGGGTTAATGGGCTCGGCCGAAATCCAGGCGTTTGCCAACAATTTTAATGAGCAGGACGGCGACCGGGTGTTTTTCATCAGCTCCATCTTTGGGGGTACCGGCGCGGCCGGCTTCCCGTTGCTACTCAAGAACCTGCGCTACCCTGACCTGAGCAGCGGCCAGCGCCTGCCTAACGAAAAGGCCTTGCGCGAGGCCCCCATGGGCGGCCTCACGGTGCTGCCCTACTTTAAGGTGAACCCTAGTGCGGAAAGCGCCATTGACTCGCGGTTTTTTATTACCAAAACCAAGGCGGCCCTCGGCTACTACGAAACCAACCTGCGAGGCCTCAACTCGTTGTACTACCTGGCTGACCCCGTCACCAAAAGCTACGACAACCAAGAAGGCGGTGCCAACCAAACCAACGGGGCCCACTTCATCGAGCTGGTAGGGGCCCTGGCGGTGTTCGATTTCATGGCCCACAGCAAGGCCGAATTGCAGGGCCAGGAGTTGTTCTTTGAGTACGGCTTGGAGAAGGACGACCGGCCCATTCGCTTTGGTTCTCTCGACTCCGACAAGAGCTTGGCGCTGCTGGGCCGGGCCCTAACTCGGTTCCAGCTGTTCGCTACTTTTATCACCCACGGCCTGCCGAACACGATGGACGCTGTGTTTGCCAAAACCCTGCAGCTACCTGCCGAGTGGAAGCACGACGACTTCTACAGGGCCCTGCGCGAACTGCTCGATAACCCTGCTTACGGCTTCACCCTTTGGCTTAAAGAATTGGCAGCCAACGATCGGGCTTTCGCCCCGTTCCAGCTCGGCTCGGCCGACTATAACGATTTGGTACACGGCCAGCGTGTGGAAACGGGCTTTTTTGACAAAGGCATCGTGACGAACTCGCTGCGCAAAGCCCTCGACGACAACGCTACCAAAGCGAGTCATCCCACGCGGCCGGGGCAGTTCGTGGAGCTCTTCAGCAAGGTGATGCGCGAAACGGTGGACAGTAAAATCAAAGGGTTTTAGGCGGAGCAGTTGAAATCGTAGCGCTAGATAATAAGTTACTTATGAGCACCATTCTTCGCCTGCACCAGCAGGGCAAATCGTTGCTTCGCGGCTGGCAGCAGTCCGACCGCCTCAGCGACAACCAGATAAAAACCATTGCTGATCCCGATGGCGGCTCGGCGCACGTCACGAGTACCTCGATTCCGACGCCGTTTGGGCAGCTGCATTTGCTCGCCGAGGCGTTCGAGTTCGTGCGCCATGAGCCCGGCGGTAACTCCGTGTACCATCATTTGGTGACGCACTCCCTGGACTTGTTAGAGTTGCTGTTTTTCCGGCAACAGTTTGCCAACTATGCTATTACGCTGCTACCCTGGCATAAAAATGATCAACTGCGGGCCCTGCAAAGCAATGAGGCAACCAAGCTGATGGGCCGCACCCTGGGCCTGTATCTCAACGATCCACAGTTTGCGGACGTGGAAACGCTATTCCTGATTTTTGGGGAGGCTCGGGGCAGTGGGCGGCGTGAGCTGCTGGGTCTCACGTCGCCGTTTACACTGGTGTTTGCGCGGCAGGGCCTGCAGGCGTTTGATATTCAGCGGGTGAACGGCACGGGACGCTACTTCGACCAAGCCGTGGTGCCGCTGGCCCAGCGGGCCCCAGAGTTTCAGAAATTCTTGTACGGCTGGTTCGACGTCAACAAACACCTGCGGGATAAAGCCTTCGCTAACAGTCTGTTCAAGTATTTGCAGGACACCGACCGACAGCGCGTGAACGACGTGGCGGGCCAGAACCTCAACCCCGCCGAATTTCTGGCCGACTACGAGCCGCTGACCTACGAAGGTGGCGTGGTGCGCATCAAGGGCGCCGAGCTGTACCAGGCGCGCATCTCCCAAAAGCCGGGCACCAGCGACTGGTTCATTGCCGCTACGCGCGTGCTGGAGGGCCCCGCGCCGCTCGTACTCAAGCCCGGTATGGACCTGACGGGTAGCAACTACTACGGCGGTACCAAGGGCGTGGCCGGTATGGGTGCTCAGATTGGCTGGGCCGACCCGGAAGCCAACCTGGCAGCCCGCGTACTGCCCGCGCTGGGCATCACCTACCCGTACCTCACGGTGAACGATCTGCTGGAAGATTTCCTCGTGGAGCTGCCCTACGGCCTGAACCGTGACAAGTTTGCGGCCGGCCGCCAGCCGGTTATCTACAAGCCGGGGGCCCGGAAATCGTATCAATATACCGATTTTGATACGGATGCAGACTTGCAGTTTCCGTTTCTGCTGCCGCTGAAAAATCAGTTTTTCACCTTCTTCACGCCCGATGACGTGAACCGCCTCGTGCAGTTCACCGTCGAGATGAACTACGTGACCGTGACGCTGACCGTGCCCGTGCAAAACGGCCAGCCGGTGATCTACGAGCGCAATTATTACCGCAAGCTGCCCAGCGCCGTGAGCCAGCGCCCCGAAAACGGCTTCCTGGTGGAGACACTGGTGAACCTGGGTGTGTTCCCGTTCTATAAACACGAGCGGCCCGAAATCAACAACACTTACGAAGTGATGTTGGTGGACGACAACCCCGGTGCGACGCTGGCCAACTTGCATTTCCACGACGCGCAGGGGCCCCGGACGGCCGAAAAGCAGGTGCGCGTGGCTCGTAACCCCTTCGGTGCGGCCAGCATCTACTACCAGCTGCGGCAGGCGCCGTTTGATTTTGTGGAGCTGGAATGCCCGCTGCCCGACGCGCCGGGCACGCCCTTCCGCACGGTGCGCAACGTGGTGGTGCCCCGCTGGAAATCTGTGGTGAGCGGCCCGGCCAACTTCACTTTCGCCGTCGATTTTGGTACCACCAACAGCCACGTGGCCCTGATGCGAGGCCCTAACACCACACCGGAGCCCTTCAGCATTGCCACCGAGGAGGAACTGCAAGTGGTGACGCTGAACCAGCCGGTGAAGCGCGCCGGCACCCTGCCCGAGCGCTACAGCAACAGCTTCGGTAGCCTAGCCTACGCCCGCACGGTGCAAAACCGCGAATTCGTGCCCGCTTTCATCGGCACGCCGGGGGCCGACTACGCCTTTCCTATCCGCACAGCCACGTGCGAGACGCCGATTTTCGCTGGCCAAATTACCCAGCTGTTCGGCAACGTCAACATCGGCTTCAACATTAACCGCGACGAGCTGAACGCCTCGGTGGGCCACTACCGCACCAACCTGAAGTGGGAAACCAGCGGGGCCGACAACGAAGCCGGCCAGCGCCGGGTACGGGCTTTTTTGCGGGAGATGCTCCTGTTAATAAAGCACAAGACGGCCCTCAACAACGGCGACGTGAGCAAAACCCAGGTGGTGTGGTTCCGGCCCCTGAGCATGAACGCCGCCGCTCAGCTGGTGTTCGAAAACACCTGGGCCGAGGAGTATAAGTGGGTGTTTGGTGAGCGCCAGCAGTTCCCCCCGCGGGTGCTGAGCGAGTCGCTGGCCCCGTACCTTGACCTGGTAAAGCAGGGGGCCATCGAGCCGCGCGACGGCGTGAACGCCGTGAACGTGGACATCGGCGGCGGCACCACCGACGTGCTGTTCGTGAAAGGCGAGCAGCCGGCCGCCATCAGCTCGTTCCGCTTCGCTGGCGACGTGCTATGGAGCGACGGTTCGCGTCAGACCCGTGGGGGCCGCCTGAACGGCTTCCTTCGCTACCAGACGGCCCTGGTGGGCAAGATGGTGCCCGACGAGACGAACAAAGACGCCTTCCAAAAGGCCCGCAACGCCTTCGACAAGGCCCTGCAAAATCCTGATTTCTATGCCTCCGATGTGGTGAGCCTGCTGTTTGGGTTTGACGACCAGTTACGGTTCAGTGAGAAAATCATCCTGGCCCAGCACCTGCGTGTGGTGCTGCTGCTGCATTTCGCGGCCATTGTGTACCACGTGGGGCAGGCGGCCCAAGCCCAGGGCATCAGCCCGCTGCCGCGCCACCTGAGCTTCAGTGGCAAGGGCAGCACCTACATCAAGCTACTTGATTTCCGCCCGGGCCAGCCCACGGCCACCAAGCTCGCGCAACTGGTGCTGGCGTTTGCCACTGGTCAGCCCGTACCCACCGATTTCCGCCTCACCGTGGCTGCCGACCCCAAGGAGGCCACTGCCAACGGCGGGGCTCGCCTTTTCGCGGCCCAGCAAGGCGAGCACTTGGCTCTGCAGGATTTGATGGAGCACATGAAGGCTTCGGCTATCATCGGCGACACTTTCCCGGTCGAGCCACAGACTTTGGACGAGGTGGTGGCCCCTTTTGCAGCCCCCGCTGCACCGGTCCACGCGCCGTCTGCGGCTGTTAACGGCCGCGCTGCCCAACCCACGCTGGCCCAGGCCCGAGAGCGCCGCGATGCGGTGCTCGTCAACGCCCAGCGTCTGGTCGATTTCCTCGCCAACGACCCCGATGTGCAGGACCTGCTGCCTCGCATGAACGTGGAGTTTGACGCCGATTTTCTCAGTGAATTCTTTCGGCAGGAGATGGGCGACAGCCTTAACGCAGGCTTCAACCAGCTGGCCGCTGGCACCGCCAAAGAAACCTCGCCGCTGGGTGAAACGCTGTTTTTCTTTGCTTTTCGTGATGCCCTGCCCAAGCTCACCCAACGCCTTTACGAACGGTATTATGCTGCGCAAACTGCTTGATTTCGGACGCCGCGCCGCCCGCCCGCTCGCCGTGGCCGTCGTGCTGATTGGATTGACCAGCGGAACCGCTCCGGCCCAGGGCATCAAAAACACTGCGCCGGTGCCCGCCCAACCCGAAACGGTGGTCGCAACGCCGCAACCAGAACCGGAACCGTCCGCGGCCGCCTCAGGCACGGAAACTGACCATTGGGCCCTGGCCGTGGCGCTGCTTAGCTTAGTAGGCGTGGCGTACTTAATCGTTACGCGGCCCAAGCACCGGCGCCGGTCTTCATCCTCGCAGGGATCTAGCAGCGCTCCAGCTCAGAGCGACGCACTGAGCGCTGGCCAGTTTACCGAAGTACAGAAAATGATAGCCAAGGCCCTAGCCGAACAAAACCGACCTTCTGCCGCGGCGGCTAGCTCCAGGCTGGCTCAAAATCAGCCCCGGCCCGCCGCTAACCGGCCCCCCACCAGAACTGCTTCGACGGCCCTGCCGCCGCCGGAAGCATCGGTGGTGCTGGTATCGGCACCGGCCGAAGCTGCTGAAACAGCCCCGGAAGCCCCGTCCGCGCTAGTAGAGGCGCCCGCGCCGGCCGGTCCGCGCCGGGCCTACGTCAGCTCGGCACCGGTGAACGGGCGGTTTCGTCGCAACGCCTTGCAGGGGAAGCCGGCCCACAACAGCATCTATGAGCTGACCTGGGACCCCGCCCAGCCCGATCAAACCACGTTTCGGGTGAATCCCGACCAAGCCTCGCACCCGCGACACATCAGTTCCTACGCCGACGTGTTGGAGCCGGCCTGTGAATTTAACCTGCCCCAAGGCGCAGTTTCGTGTATCGTGACGGAGGCCCCCGGCTTGCTCCGCCGTGTGGACGGCGACGATTGGGAAATCGTCCGCAAGGCCCGCATTCATTTCGCCTAATTGCCGTCTCGTAAGGCTATATCGAGCGCAGTGAGGAATCCGGGCTAATGTCAATCCCGGACTCCTCGCTGCGCTCGGAATGAGTTATCGGAATGACAACCCTATTGTATGCTGCTAATAATTGAGGCCCTGGCCATTGTGCTGCTGATTGGTTTGCAGATGCGAGCTTTTCTCGGGGCCCGCAACCAGATTGGACGGCTGGAAAACTTGTTTCCTAGTGCAGGGGCCCTGTTCTTGGCCAAAGTCAGCGACCCGGCCACTAGCCGCGAGGTCGATACAGTTGCGAGCACTGCGCCTTCCGAGGAATTCGGCGAAGTACTGGCCACCACCAACGTGTACTTGCTTAAAAACAAGGGCACTGCTGACTTCAATATCCTGCAAGATCTTACCGAGCGCCGTGTGGCGGTGCTAGACGGCGAAATTCAATCCATTACCTCGCTGCCGCTCTACATCGGGCTGATGGGCACTTTCGGCGGGGCCATTCTGGGGCTCGTGAGTCTAGTGCTGGGCGACGGCCAGTTTGATGATGCGGCCATTGCGGGCTTTCTGCGGGGCATTATGGTGGCTATGGTGGGCAGTTTATGCGGGCTGGGCCTCACGCTGTGGGGCAACGCGCTTTACCGCACCGCCCGCCGCCAGGCCGAGCGGCTGCGCAACGACTACTACTCGTTTTTACAGGTCGAATTGCTGCCCATACTGCATTCTGACATGGCCGGTAGCTTGAGCACGCTCAAAACGGTGCTCGATGGCTTCAACGTCAAGTTTGTCAACGATATTCAGTCCATCGGCCCGGCATTTGAGCAACTGCGGCCCCTCATCGACCAAATTATCAGCAGCACCGAAGTGCAACGGCGGTTTTTAGAGCGGTTGCAAGGCATTGGCTTTACCGAAATGGCCAACGCTTCGGTGGCCGTGTTCGACCGGATGGACCGCAGCGCCCATATGTTCGAAGATTTTTTGGTTTACCAGGAAAAACTCAACGCCACGCTGGCCGCCGGGGGCGAGGTGGTGCGGAAAGTCGAGGGCTTATTGAGCCGCCTCACTGGCCTCGAAACCGGCCTCAACCAAGTGCCCGCCATGCTCCAGCAGCACAACGACACGGTGGACCGACAGTTCCGGTTTTTCAACCAAAGCCAGGAGCGTATGGACCGCATGGGGGCCGATACGGAGCAGTATTTCGACAAGGCTGCCCACCAGCTCACCGGCATGATGAGCACCCGCCTGGCCCACTTTAATGCCGATGCCGAGAATGCGCAGGCGGAGTGGCAGCGCCGTTTCGACGCGCTCAAGGCGGATAATATTTACCAGCGTATCGTCGAGTACCTCAATCCGTTCAGCCAGCTGCCGGCCCAGCAGCAAGCCTTGAACCAACTGCAAGAGCGCCAAGCCCAGCAGACCGGTCAGGCCATCCAGGCCCTGCAACAACGCCTCGATGCCGACTTGGCCTTGCAGCAGCAACTGCTATTTCAGGTCACGCGCACCAACGCCGTGCTGGAGCAGCTCACCCAACGCAGCTGGCTTCAGAAAACGCTGGGCCTGAACAAAAAGTAGATGGATCAGGACCGCAAAGATTTTTTCTGGCCCAGCTACGTGGATCTGATGACGGCCCTGTTCTTGGTGATGCTGGTGCTGTTTGTGCTCAGCTACAAGCGGTTTCAGGATAAGCAACGTACCAACGAAAACTTGATTGCTGAGCTGAAAGTGCAGGTGCAGGAAAAGCGTAAGCTCGACGAAATCAAGGCGGCCCTGCAACGGTTGGAAAGCGACTATTTCACCTACAACCAGCGCTACAAGCGCTACGAGCTGAACTCTGAAGTGACCTTCGCGCCCAAGAGCGACGCGCTGCCCGCTGCTGCCCAGGGCCCCCTGGTGAAGGCCGGCCGCTTCTTGTTGAGCCAAATGAAAGATCTCAACAAAAAAGATAACGTGCAGTACCTTATCGTGGTGGAGGGCCGCGCCGCCAAGGACTTGCGCTTCCCCGACACCGATCCGCACAACCTCGACGGCCCCGGCGTACGGCAGCTTAGCTATAGCCGGGCACTGGCCGTGCTGCGGCTCTGGGAGCAAGCTGGCCTGCGCTTCCCGGCCAACTTAGAAGTGGTGGCGGCGGGCAGCGGCTTCCGGGGGGCCGGCCGTTACACGGGGGCCGACGAAGCCAAAAATAAGCGTTTCATCATCCAGATTCAGCCTAAAATCGGCTCCATCAGCAAATGATAACCTAGAGCGTGTTATGAACTTTCCAGCCACAGGAGACATATTCTTTGTTTTTTTCATGGTTATGGAATGACTTAACAATTCAACACATTGGCGAAAATGCCATAGGGGGCTTCTTTTGGCGTTAGCAGAGTTGCCAACGCCGCTCTTTTGCCTTTAAGTCTATAACATGCCCTGGAGGTAACAACCGGTTTGGGGGCCCTGCCGTAGCACTTCGACGTCCATCTCCCCGAAGTATGAAATTAAACGAAATCATAGCTCGCCAAACCCGCATCGTGTACATCCTGATGGGGCTCACGGCCGCCGCGGGCTTTGTGTGGGCCCTGTGGAAGCACTGGTACCACGCTTGAGCAGTACCGGCTCTAAAACTCGCTTTTGTCTTGCGTCGCGTTCGTCATGGCGACTTGCAAATAGGCCAGCATCGTCTTCACGTCGGCATCGGTGTTGCTACGCAGAGCGTTCCAATTCTTTTGCACCAAGGCGTTGGTGATGTCGTCAGCGTACGCTAGTGCAAGGTGCGGCTTTTCGTTTTCGAAAGGGCCCATTCCGTATTCACCGGCCGGTGTGGGGTGGGTATTGGCGAAGTTGGTGACTTCGTATTGGTAAACCCCTTCCTTTATGGAAATGCTGAGCATGTGGCCTACGGGCCCGCAGTCGCGGCCGTTCACCAAGGCTTTGGTGTAGCCTTTTACCACGATTTTACTTTTCACCTTGTCCTGCACCTGCAGTGCGTCGCCATCCGCTTTGTACCGGCTCGCTGCCCAAGCGGAAGCGCGGGCGTACAATTCCCCTCGGGTGGCCCCGGGCACATTTACCACACCGGAATAAGTCACTAGGTGCGTAGCAGGGTCGAGGGGTAACGCGGGAGCGGCGGCCTGCTGGGCGTACGCGACCGGCGCGGCAAGCAGCAAAGTGAGCAGGAATAATAGTTTTTTCATGTTTTTGATAAGATCTTAAAATGAATAATGGACTGATAAATAAAAACTTGTAAAACGCCGAGCGGCCCCGAAAGCCGGCGGATGTGTGGCAAGATTTGCGCGCAAAAATGACCATGCGCGGGCCCATTGGCCTAAGGGCAAAGGCATTGGGCCGATAATAAAATGATAGCAATCGGCAGGACCTAAACGAAGCTAGTGTAGGCGCTAAATTCCTGTTCCAACGGTACGGTAAACTATTTAAACTTAAAATACTGCTACAGGGTAAGGCATAAAAAAAAGGCCCGCAGCGTGCTGCTGAGGGCCTTTCGTGGTCGTGTAAGGAGTCGAACCTTAAACCTTCTGATTCGTAGTCAGATGCTCTATCCAATTGAGCTACACAACCAATTGCTGTGTTTGAAGTGCAAAGGTAAGCCGGGTTTTTGGGGTGCGGCAAGTTTTGTTCCCATTTTTTTAGTGAGCAAAGGCAAACCAGTTCATAATCAGGACGACATTTTTGCGTCGTTGCCGGAACCGGCTTGCAGGGCGCGCTTCAGGGCTCGGTTGAAAACGAAAAACAGCCCGAATAGTGAGGCGGCCACCAACCCCAACAACACGAGCTTACTAAGGGCCCCTTGGTCGGGGTCGCGGAGCAAGGCCAGCACATCGGAGGCTTGGGTACCGAGCCAGTAAAAAAACAGGCTGCGCGGCAGCATGCCCAGTACCGAGGCGGCCAAGAAGCGGCGGCGCTGCACGCCCACCATCGCCAACACAAACGTCATGAGAGCAAACGGCAGCACTGGCGAGAGGCGTGTGAGCACGATGAGCGACCAGCTCTGGGTCTGCAGTTCGTCGACCACGGCCCCCGCTTTTGGAAAGAGGTGCAGGAACTGGCGCAGCTTGCCGTGGTCGAGGCGGCCGGCCAGCTCATAGCCGATGGCCGCAGCCACGGCGTAGGCCACCACCATGCCCGGCAGCCCAGCCCAGCCAAAATAATACCCCGTGGCGATGGCCACGAACGTGGTGGGCGTGAGGGCCAAGGCCATGGTAACAGCCGTAAGGGCGAAGTACAGCAGCGCTGGCCCCAGGCGCAGGTTTTGCAGCAGGTGCTGGTGCCGGTAGAGCAGCAGCGCCACCGACGAGGAGCCCAGCAGCGGCACCGCCACCAACAGAAACATGGTGAGCAGGGTGGAAAAGTTCTTTTGGAAAATCGTGCGCAAAAATGCCATTGGGACAGGAAAGGGAGGCCGCCGCTTAGCGCGGAGCCTCGGATACACAGGGACCCGGCGGACGCCCGTTACCTTTGCGCCACGGCAATGCCCATGCATAGATACGGGCCGCCGTGCCATCCGTCCCAACCGTCAGCCCCTGCGGCCCATGAAATTCGCGACCAAAGCCATCCACGCCGGCGTTCACCCCGACCCCGAGACCGGGGCCATCATGACGCCCATTTACCAAACCTCGACCTACGCCCAACGCTCGCCCGGCGACAACCGCGGCTACGAGTACTCGCGCACCCACAACCCCACTCGCACGCAACTGCAAGACGCACTGGCGGCCTTGGACAATGGCCGGCACGGGCTGGCCTTCGCCTCGGGTATGGCGGCCATCGACTGTGTGATGAAGCTGCTCAAGCCGGGCGATGAGGTGATTTCGACCGATGATTTGTATGGCGGCAGTTACCGGCTGTTCACGAAAGTGTATGAGCCGCTGGGCATCAAGTGCCGCTTTGTGCCGATGCGCGATCTGGCCGCCGTGCGCGCCGCCATCAGCCCCAACACCAAGCTTATATGGGTGGAAACGCCCACCAACCCGCTGCTCAACGTTATTGACATCGTCGGTGTGGCTGCCATCGCCAAGGAAGCTGGGGCCCTGCTGGCCGTGGACAACACGTTCTCAACGCCTTACTTGCAATTGCCTTTGGATTTAGGGGCCGACATCTCGGTGTACTCGCTCACTAAGTACATGGCCGGCCACTCCGATACGGTGATGGGGGCCCTGGTCTTCAATGATGACACATTATTGGAGCGCCTGAGCTTCTACCAGAACGCCTGCGGCGGTACGCCGGGGCCCCAGGACTGCTTCTTGGTGCTGCGCGGCCTCAAAACCCTGCACCTCCGCATGCAGCGTCACTGCGAAAATGGCCGCGCTGTGGCTGAGTACTTGCGCCAAAACCCGAAAGTGGAGCACGTGTACTGGCCCGGCTTCGAAAATCATCCCAACCACGCCGTAGCCGCCAAGCAGATGAGCGACTTCGGAGGAATGATCTCCTTCGTGCTGAAAGGCGATAAAAAGGAGGATGCCATTGCCGTGCTGGAGAAATTTAAGCTCTTCACCCTGGCCGAAAGCCTGGGCGGCGTGGAAAGCCTCAGCGGACACCCCGCCACCATGACGCACGCCAGTATCCCGCCCGAGCAGCGCCGCAAGGCCGGCCTCAGCGACTCGCTCATCCGCCTGAGCGTGGGTATCGAAGACGCCGAGGATTTGATTGAGGATTTGGCCCAGGCGATAGGGTAGGGGCCCGTGGAGCGTCCATTTGTCCTGCTGCCCATCGGCGTACTGCCGCTGTTTCCGGTACTCGACCGGCTGCTACTGGAGTTGTTGCGCGGCTTGACGCCCGCTGACTGGCAGCGCCCCGCCCCGCGCCCGTCAGTGGGCGGTAAAAGACATAGCCGTCCACCTGCTCGACGGCAACCTGCGTACCCTTTCGATGCGGCGCGATGGCTACTACGGCGAGCCGCCGGGCGAAACAGCTTCCTGTGTGCAGCTGATGGCCTACCTCAATCAGTTGAATGCCGAGTGGATGACGGCCGCCCGCCGCCTGAGCCCAGCAGTGCTGACGGAACAACTGGCGACTTCTGGGGGCAAATACACGCAGTTTCTGGCCACACTCGACCCCTGGGCCCCGGCTACCTTTGCCGTGGGCTGGGCCGGCGAAAGCGAGTCGCAGAATTGGTTCCACATTGCCCGCGACTACACCGAGAAGTGGCACCATCAGCAGCAAATCCGCGAAGCCGTGGGCTAGCCGGAGCCGCTGCTGACCCCGGCGCTGTTTCGTCCTTTTTTCGAAACCGTGGTGCGGGTCCTGCCGCACGTCTACCGGGCGGTGGGGGGGCACGGGTACCGTGGTGCAGCTGCACGTGAGCACCGCCAGCGGCAGCATGTGGCAACTGAAAAAGGGCCCCACTGCCCGGCACTTGCGCCTCGCCACCGCCATGCCGGCCGCCAAGGTCGTGCTGGACCCTGCCACAGCCTGGCAGCTTTTCACCAGAGACCTAGCCCCGAACGAGGCCCGCTGTCTGGTCGAGGTGGTTAGTGATAAGTGCCTTACGATGCCGGTATTGCAATTGGTGGCCGTCATGGCCTGATGGCTTGGTCCCCGCTGCAAACCCTATCGGGCCCGTGTGGCGTGGGTGCAAGGCCCGACCGCCTTTACTCTTGTGCGTTTTATTTTCCTGTTTGCTGTATTTCTGGCCGCCTGCGCCACCAAAATCACCGTTGCTCCCGTGTCTATTCCTGTTCTTACGCCTGCGCCCGCTAGCCCTGTGCCCGGGTCTTACTTGGCCCTAGGCGATTCGTACACCATCGGCGAAGGCGTGGCCGAGGCCGACCGCTGGCCCGTGCAGCTGGCCCGGCTCGCGCAGCAAAGCGGCTCGGCCTTGCTGGCACCCGAGATTATTGCCTGCACCGGCTGGACCACCGCCGAGCTGCAAGACGCTATCCAATCGGCCCACAACCAGAAAACCTACGACCTGGTGTCGCCGCTGATTGGCGTCAACAACCAGTACCGGGACGAGGACCCAGCCATCTACCGCGCCGAGTTCCGGCTGCTGCTGGCCACGGCGGTACGGTTTGCCGGAGCGCGGCCCGGTCGGGTGGTGGTGCTCTCAATTCCGGACTGGGGCCAGTCGCCCTTTGCTCAAGGCCGCGACCAAGCCCAGATTGGCCGCGAAATCGACCAGTTTAACGCCGTGGCCCAGGATGAGTGCCGCCAAGCCGGCATTGCCTTCGTCGACATCACCCCTCTGACCCGCGCCGCCGCCGGCGACTGCACCCAATTTACCGTGGATGGCCTGCACTACACTGGGACCCAAATGCGGCTCTGGGCTCAGCAGGCCCTGCCCGTGGTGCAAGGCCTGCTGAAGTAACCCGGGCAAAACGGGGATATTCACGCCCCAATGCGTTGCGCCTGGCCTGCCACTTTTGGCGGCCGCGCTGCCTGCGGCGGGAAAACAATTGCGGAAAGCAAACTGTATATCCTGTCCTTGCGAGGGTACAACGAAGAGATTCATGCATTATTCATTGGTTGGTTTCTGGTGTTGTTGCTGCCTCTGGAGTAGCTCTTATCATGGCTAAGCTGGCGGGAGCCGCTACCACAGCCCACAAATTTTTATATTTTAGAGGGAAGAATTGTCGCGCTACGCGCCAACGCATGCCCGTCGGGCCCCGGCGGAGCATCAGCTTTTGAGACCCCCTTTTCATTTTTTTACTAAATCTTTTTGCATGAAAAATATTGTACGCTTGTGGCTGCTCGTCTTACTGGGGCTGCCCGTTCTGACTCAGGCCCAAAATATTGCCGTTACCGGCCGCGTGCTAGGGGCCCAGGGTGAGGCCCTGCCCGGTGCGACCGTACTGGAGCGCGGTACCACCAACGGTACCGCTACTAACGCCGAAGGCTACTTCACACTCAGCGTGGCCCCCGCAGCCACGCTCACCGTGCAGGCCATCGGCTTCGCGACCCAGCAGATTCTGCTCAACGGCCGCACCCGCGTGGACGTACGTCTGGTGACCGCCGCTACCGACCTCAACGAGGTGGTTGTCACCGGCTCACGTGCTGCCGAGGGGCGCTCCAACATCCTCACCACGGCCCCGGTAGACGTGATTTCAGCCCGTGAAATCAGGGCCTTTGCCCAAACTGATGTGAGCCAAGTGCTTACCTACGTGGCTCCGTCGTTCCAGTCGTCGCGCCAATCCATTTCCGACGGTACCGACTTTGTGGATCCCGCCAGCTTGCGCGGCCTAGGCCCCGACCAGGTGCTAGTGCTTGTGAACGGCAAACGCCGGCATAACTCATCGCTGGTCAACATCAACGGCACGGTGGGCCGCGGCTCGGTGGGTACCGATTTGAACGTGATTCCGACGGCCAGCATCAAGCGCATCGAGGTGCTACGCGACGGCGCGGCGGCCCTTTACGGCTCCGATGCCATTGCTGGCGTTATCAACATCCAGCTCAAAGACGACTCGACTGGCGTGAGCAGCAGCGCCCTCTACGGCCAAACTACCGAGAGCGACGGCAAAACCGAGCAGGTCGACATTAACGTGGGCATCGGGCTGAACAAGCACGGTTTCCTGGACCTGAGCGGCCAATTCCTGAACCGTGGCTTCACCAACCGCGCCTTCGCCGACAGGGCCCCGCTGATTTACCTGGGTAACAACGGCGGCAACTACCCCAGTATGCCCAATCCCGCCTACGACCCGGCGATGCCAACCTCGGGAACTAATCCCACCACGGTGCCCCTCGATGAGTCCGGACGCCGCAGCATCAAGGCGCAGGACGACGCTCTGGTAAACTCCAATGGGTTTAATCGCAACGACTTGCGCGTGGGCCAGTCGGCGTCGCGCAACTACGGCGGCTTCTTAAACGGCGCCTACCGCTTGGGTTTGGGCTACGAGGTGTACGTTTCGGGCGGGGCCTCGTACCGCCAGGGACGCGGCTCGGGCTTCAACCGCCTGCCTAACCAGGCCACCCAGAGCGATTTGACCCTCTTTCCGAACGGCTTCCTGCCTTTCATAAATACTACCATTTATGACCAGTCGGCCATTGTGGGCCTGCGCAAAACATTGGGCGGCTTCGCGGCTGACTTGAGCAATACCTTTGGCCGCAATGAGTTGCGTTACGATATTGATGGTTCGGTGAATGCTTCACTAACGCAGAACCCACTCAACCCGACTAGCTTTTACGCTGGGCGGCTAGCCTTTCTGCAGAATACGACCGACCTGGGCTTGTCGCGCCATTTCGATAACGTGGGGCCCCTGGCTACCCTCAACGTAGCCTTTGGGGGTGAATTTCGGATAGATAATTTTTTGATTGGCAAGGGCGAATACGCTTCGTATATCAACGGCGGGCGCACCGTGAAAGGCGGCCCCACCGCTTCGGGCTCGCAAGTATTTCCCGGCTACCAGCCGCAAGACGAAGTGAACAAGTCGCGTACCAACGTGGCCGGCTATGTCGATTTAGAAAGCGACGTAACCGACAAGCTGCTATTGCACCTGGCCGGCCGCGCCGAAAACTACAGTGACTTTGGCAGCAATGTGAGCGGCCAGGCGGCAGCCCGCTATAGCTTATTCGATGCACTGGCCCTGCGAGCCTCCGCCGGCAACGGTTTCCGGGCCCCGTCGTTGCAACAGCGTTACTTCACCAACACCAGCACGCAGTTTGTGAGCGGAGTGGCCAACCAAGTGCTAACCGTAAACAACGACAACGCCATCGTGCGCAACGCGTACTCCGCTACCCCGCAGCTGGGGGTGCAGCAAGGGTTTGGGGTGGAGCCGCTGAAGCAAGAAAAATCGAATAACTATAGCGTCGGCCTCACCTCGCGGGTGGGCGGCCTCACGTTCACCGCCGATGCGTACCAGATTGATATCCACGACCGGATTGTGCTCTCTTCGCAGTTTACCCGCTCCAACCCGACGGTCAGTAGCATCCTGGGCACGTTGCCCGTGAGCCGGGTGCAATTCTTTGCCAACGCCGTGAACACGCGCACCCAAGGCATCGATATCGTGCTGAACGACCGAATTCCGCTGGGCGACAAGAGCCGCCTGGGCCTGACGGCCTCTGCTAACTTCAACACCACCAAGGTGCGCAGCTTCAACAGTTCGTCGGCCACCATCAACAACGACCAGACCGCTGGCAACGCCAACCTGCAAAACACGCTCTTTGACCGCTCCCAGCGCACGCGCCTGGAATCGGGCAACCCGCGCAGTAAAATCAACCTTTCGGCCAACTACACCTACGGCATCTTCGGCATCGAGGCCCGCAGCGTGCGCTTCGGCGAGGTGAAAACGGCCGACGCCGACCCGGCCCGCGCCAACCTGGACCAAACTTACTCGGCCAAGTGGATTTCTGACCTCACGCTGAGCGCCCAAGTCACGAAACAAATCGGCTTCATTGTCGGCGTTAATAACCTGTTCAATGTTTATCCCGACAAGATTTATGTGAACCCGCGCAACGACCCGAACAATTTTTCGGCCGACCCCGCCACGAGCTACAGCTCATCGCTCGACAACTCAAACCGCGGCCGTTTCCTTTATAATGCCAACCAGTTCGGCTTCAATGGGGCCTACTACTTCGGCCGCGTGAATATCACGCTGTAGACTGGAAGTTCTACCACTCAGTCAGTTCGCATAGACCATTAAAAAGACCAGTTCCAATGCGGAGCTGGTCTTTTTAATGGTCACTTAGTTATATGTGTAGCGCTTTGCTACTTATTGTTTTTCCTTAAAGTGTCGGTCTTAAATACATCACTTCCATTTTCGCAGCAGATTTCAATCAAGATATTTATTTTCTTTTTCTTAATTAGGTAAGCGGCATTTCCTTTCGTTTTCACCAAAGTATCACCAACATCCATGCGCGCTTTGACCCAAATATAAAAACTATCCAGGTCATCAGAAACAACCTTTTTATGGGATATGGGATCAAATCCTGTGATTATAAAGTAATTGCCTTCTGGCCCCTTGTCCGTAACGACTTCGACTACCTCTTTATTAAAGAACCGCTTTTTATATGCCTCACACGGAAGTACTTCTTGGCAAGAAGTCATGAGCACGGCCGCTGTTGATACAAACATGGAATTGATTCGCACACAGTTTTGAATGGAACACGCCTGAATAAATTTGGAGATATCGGCCGTCCACGATGCAAATGTCACTTTTTGTCCCTGCTACCCGTCGTTGCCGAGCTGCTACCCAGAATCTGAAACAGCTCGTCGAGCTTGGGCGTGAGAATGATTTCCGTGCGGCGGTTCAGGGCCTTGTTCGGGGCCGTGTCGTTGGGGGCCACGGGCACGTACTGGCTGCGGCCCGACGCCGTGATGCGGGCCGGGGCCACGCCGGAAGCGGTGAGCAGGCGGGTAATGTCGGTGGCGCGCAGCGCGCTTAAGTCCCAGTTGTCGGTGATGCCGGCGGTGCCGCGCAGGATGGGCACGCTGTCGGTATGGCCTTCCACTACCACGTTCACGTCGGGTTGCACTTGCAGCACGGTGGCCAGTTTTTTCAGGGCCTCTTGGCCCTTGGGGTCTACTTTGGTAGAGCCGGACTTGAACAGCAGCTGCTCGGAGAGTGACACATATACCTTGCCGTCTTTGAGCTTCACCTGCAAGTCGTTGGCGTTGAAGCTGAGCAAGGCCTTGCTCACGCGGGCCTTGAGGTCGTTCACGGCTTTGTCTTTGTCGGCCAGGGCCTGGGTGAGCTCGGCCAGCCGCGCTCCGCGGGTCTGGAGGTCGGCGGCGAGGCGGTCGTTGTCGGCCTTGCTCTTGCGCAGGCTGGCGTCGAGGGCCCCCAGTTCGGCTTCGCGGCGGGCCAGATCCTGGGCCACCTTGTTGTAATCCGACGACCTGTTGGCCAGCTCTTGGCCGCTGTTTCTAAGCAGGCGGTCGTAGCTCTCGTTCAGGTCGTGGTTGAGGCCCCGGGCTCTGCGCAGGGACGCGCCGGTGGCCAGCGAGTCATCTTCGAGGCGTTTGTTTTCGAGGCGCAGCTGGGCCAGGGTGTCGGTGGCCTTTTGCAGCTCGGCGGTGGCGGCGCGGTACTGGCGCTCGGCTTCGGTTTTGCCCTGGGCATCGGCCGACTGGCGGGCTTGGAGGTCGTCGTATTTCTTGGCAGCCACGCAGCCCGGCAGAGCAGGGGCGGCCAGCAAGCCCAGGCCGAGCAAGGCTGGGGTGAAGTTTTTTAAGCGCATCATGGTGGCAGAAAATCCGTGGCGGGCGTTTTCAGCCGAGCGGCCGCAACGCCGGGGCAAGGTAGCGCCGGGGCCGCGCCCAGTGGGCCAGCGCCTTTCGTTCGGGTCGGTTTTCGTACAGTTGCCAGCTCACTCAATCTTCCCCGACCTGCGGCCTGTTTTCTGGCTACGCGCGCCGGTTGCAGGGGTCCTGTGTACCCGTCGGTCCCTCTGCTGCCGATGGCGTATTTTTGCCTTCCAGTATTACTCTATCAAAGCTTGCGGCTCGCCGCTCAAAGCTTGCAGCTCCCGAAAAAATGGCTTGGTTTAAGCGCGAGGAAAAGGGTATTAACACCCCCACTGAACAAAAAAAGGAGACCCCCGACGGCCTCTGGTACAAGTGCCCTGAGTGTAAAACCGTGGCCACCACGGCCGAACACAAGCGCTTGCGATACGTGTGCGGCCACTGCAGCCACCACGACCGTATCGACGCAGCTGATTATTTTGAGCTGTTGTTCGACGACGGCCACTTCGAGGAGTTGGACGCCAACCTGACTTCGGGCGACCCGCTGCACTTCGTCGACACCAAGCCCTACCAGCAGCGCGTGCAGGCCACCGAGAGTAAAACCGGTCTGAAGGACGCCGTGCGTACTGCCCACGGCCTGAGCGAGGGCCAGCCGCTGGTGGTGGCGGCCATGGATTTCAAATTCATCGGTGGCTCGATGGGCTCGGTGGTCGGCGAGAAGATTGCCCGCGCCATCGACTACGCCCGCCAGCACCGCGTGCCGTTTCTGATGATTTCGCGCTCGGGCGGGGCCCGCATGATGGAGGCCGGTTACTCGCTGATGCAGATGGCCAAAACCTCGGCCCGGCTCGCCCTGCTCGCCGAAGCCGGCGTGCCCTACGTGAGCTTGCTGACCGACCCCACCACGGGCGGCGTCACGGCCTCGTTTGCGATGCTCGGCGACTTCAACATCGCCGAGCCGGGGGCCCTCATTGGCTTTGCCGGGCCGCGCGTCATCAAGGAAACCATTGGCAAGGACCTGCCTAAGGGCTTTCAGAGCGCTGAGTTCGTGCTGGAGCACGGCTTCCTGGATTTTATTGTGGACCGCCGCGACCTCAAGCGCCGCTTGGCCGACCTACTGCATCTGTTGCGGCCGGCTACCCCGGAGGCCGAAGCGCCGGCTCCTGCCACTAGCGCGGCCCCCCGCCGCAGCCCGGCTAAAGCTCGTTAGAGGCCTAATAGGCAGTTCGGCACGCTTCTTGAAAAACCTGCTCCTAGCTCCGGCGCAAGTTTTTCCGTACAATGCGGCAATTTCGATTCTTCACTAATTGTTTTTTCACATGACCACTCCCAAATCCCTGCTCTCAATTTTCATGGCCTGCGTGCTGCTGTTCAGCTCGTGTGCCTCGACGCGCCAGCCGGCTAGCCAGCCCGACCTGTCGAGCAACAACGGCACCGGCGCGCGCAAAAGCGGTATGAACAAAACTACCAAGGGCGGCTTGCTCGGGGCCGGAGGCGGCGCGGTGGCCGGCGCTTTCCTCGGTGGGATGCTGGGCGGCGGCCGGGGCCCGGCTATCGGTGCCATCTTGGGGGCTGCGGCTGGCGGCACCACGGGGGTCCTCATCGGCCGCAAAATGGACCGGCAGGCCGCTGACTTACAGCGCGACATGCAAAACGCTAAAGTAGAGCGCGTGGGCGAAGGCATCAAAATCACCTTCGACTCAGGCATTCTGTTCGATACCAACTCGGCTACGCTGCGGCCCGCCTCGCAGGCCGACATCACAAAGATGTCCGCCACGCTCCAGAAGTACCCCGACACCAACGTGCTGGTGGAAGGCCACACCGACAACACCGGTACCGACGCCATCAACCTGCCGCTGAGCGAGCGGCGCGCCCAAGCCGTGGCCGATGCCACCGTTGCACAAGGCGTGTCGAGCAGCCGCATCACCACCAAGGGCCTCGGCTCGTCGGACTCCGTGGGCGATAACTCGACCACAGAAGGCAAACAGGCCAATCGCCGCGTAGAAATCGCCATTTTCGCCAACGAGAAAATGAAGAAAGCGGCCGAAAAAGGCACTCTGTAAATTCCGGCCTTGGATACAGTGGTTCCGCCGGGTTACGTAAATTTTGTAGACGGTAAGCGCATTACGAACAAAAAGGCCGCCCCATGGGGCGGCCTTTTTTGTGGTTAGGTGCGTTGAATCCGAGTTGGCAACAACTTCCACGGACGGGCTTGCGTTATAACCGTTAAATTAGAATACTTCCGTCTTCAACGCATCTTTTGTTATGAAAACGCTCAAAACAGCATTCGTTTTTCTGTTGGTGTTCTTCGTGTTGGCCGCATCGGCGGCCCGGGCCCAGGACCACCGCAAAGGCTGGAGCCGCAAGGCCAAAGGCGCCGCCATCGGCGGCGGGGCTGGGGCCGTGACCGGGGCCATACTCGGCGGTGGCAAAGGGGCCGTGATTGGCGCGGCAGCCGGTGTGGTGGGTGGCGGACTGATCGGCCGAAACCAAGACAAGAAAAAAGACCCGGCCCGCTACAACGCCTATCACAAAAAATAGCCAGTTCATCAGTTTATATCTAAAAAAACTATTTTGCTGCACAGCAAGACGGTTTTTTTGTGATTCACGCGCCCCAGTGGACGCACCTGACAGTTTTTGGCAAGATGGTTGCCAACGATGAGTTTGCTGGCTCTCTGGGGCCGTTGTTTATTAAACGGACAGGGCGTTACTTTTTCTTGCCATCACTTACTTTTTATCTTACCCATGCAACACCTTCGTTCTTCTTTCACGTTTTTTCTGGCACTGCTGCTGTTGGTAGGTCATTTTGGGCAGGCCCAAACCAGCACCGTTTCTACCGCTAAGCCGAAAGGCATGAGCAAAGCCCTCAAGGGCGGCATCATCGGCGGCCTGGGCGGGGCGGCGGGCGGGGCCCTGTTGGGCCGCGTCATCGGCGGCAAGTCGGGCACGGCCAAGGGGGCCATCCTGGGGGCCGTGGTGGGTGGCGGAGCCGGCGCGCTCATCGGCCGCAAGATGGATAAACAAGCTGCTGAGCTGCGCCGCGACCTCGAAGGCGCTACTGTGGAGCGCGTGGGCGAAGGCATCAAAATTACTTTCGCCTCGGGCATTCTGTTTGCTACTAATTCGGCCACGCTGACGTCCGACGCTGCCGGCAATATTGCCCAGCTGGCCACTACGCTGAAGAAATATGCCGATACCAGCGTGGTCGTTGAAGGCCATACCGACAGCTCGGGCTCCAACGCCATCAACCAGCCCCTGAGCCAGCGCCGCGCTCAAGCTGTGACTAACACCATCACCGGCGAAGGCGTG
>JANPOR010000555.1:0-10739 GCA_031428075.1 Hymenobacter sp.
CTAAAATGGGATGATTTCGATTTTGTTGTTACAAAAGCCGCTGCAGGAAATACTGCCTCCACAGCCACCCATAAGCTCTTTTCGAGTGGTAGCTAACTGATTAAATTTTGTTTTTCATCCCAAGTAAGACCACCGCCAAAATTTAAGTGTTTTACCACTAGGGCTGGCACTTTTATGGGTAAGCATCAAGGCAAAGTGGAGTGGCCCAAAACGAGTCCCACAATAGGTTCTGGCTACGTTACGAACTCTACCTAATCCGTTACTTTTACCCACTATTCTACACGGATTCTAACGCACCCCTAACCATGGCCAACGGCTTTTTTAACGTCCCGATCCCCTTCAACGAGCCCGTGAAAGGCTACGCGCCCAATTCGCCCGAGCGGCTCGAGCTGGTGAAAATGCTAAAGGAGTTGAAGCAGCAGGAGCGCGACATCCCGATGTACATCGGCGGGCAGGAGGTGCGCACCGGCAACCGCCAGCGCATCCGCCCGCCCCCCGACCACCGGCGCACGCTGGCCCACTTCCATGAAGGCGATGCCGGCCATGTGCGCCAAGCCATCGACGCGGCGCTAGCCGCCCGCCCCGCTTGGGCCGCCATGCCCTGGGAGCAACGGGCCGCCATTTTCCTCAAAGCCGCCGACTTGCTAGCGGGGCCCTACCGTGTCCGCCTCAACGCGGCTACCATGTTGGGCCAGAGCAAGAATGCCCTCCAAGCCGAAATCGACGCGGCTTGCGAATTGATTGACTTCTTCCGCTTCAACGTAGCTTTCATGCAGGAGCTGTACCGGCAACAGCCCGAGAGCCAGCCCGGCATGTGGAACCGCTTGGAACACCGCCCGCTGGAGGGTTTCGTATTTGCCCTGACGCCGTTCAACTTCACCTCGATTGCCGGCAACTTACCCACTTCGGCGGCCCTAATGGGCAACGTGGTGGTGTGGAAGCCTGCTTACCCGCAAATCTATTCGGCGCAGGTGCTGATGGAATTGTTTAAGGAGGCCGGTGTGCCCGACGGCGTTATCAACCTAATTTACGTGGACGGCCCCGTTGCGGGCGACGTTATTTTCCAGCACCGTGACTTCGCTGGCATCCATTTCACGGGCTCGACAGGCGTATTCCGAACCATCTGGAAGACGATTGGCGATAACATCGGCGGCTACCGCAGCTTCCCGCGCATCGTGGGCGAAACCGGCGGCAAAGATTTCATCTTGGCGCACCCCTCGGCCCATGCTAAGGCCGTGGCCACAGCCATCACCCGCGGTGCTTTCGAGTACCAAGGCCAGAAGTGCTCGGCCGCCTCGCGGGTATACCTCCCCTCGAATCTGGCCGATGAGATTCTGGGCTACGTGAAGGAAGACCTGGCCTCCTTCAAAATGGGCGACGTGGAGGACTTTGGCAACTTCATCAATGCCGTCATCAGCGAGGTTTCGTTTGACAAACTGGCCCGTTACATCGACGGGGCCCACGCCGACCCAGACGCCGAAATCGTGGCCGGCGGCACCTACGACAAGTCGAAAGGCTATTTCGTGGCTCCCACCGTCGTCGTGGCGAAAGACCCGAAATACGTGACGATGTGCGACGAGCTGTTCGGGCCCGTCGTGACCGTACACGTCTACGACGCCGACAAATTTGACGAGACGCTGACCTTAGTAGATACCACCTCGCCCTACGCCCTCACCGGGGCCATCTTCTCGCAGGACCGCTACGCCATCGACTTGGCCACTCAGCGTCTGGTGCATGCGGCCGGCAACTTTTACATCAACGATAAGCCCACGGGGGCCGTGGTGGGCCAACAGCCCTTCGGCGGGGCGCGCGCCTCGGGCACCAACGACAAAGCCGGCTCAATATTAAACCTGTTGCGCTGGGTGTCGCCTCGCGCCATCAAGGAAACCTTCGTACCAGCCACCGACTACCGCTATCCCTTCCTGGGGGCCGCCCCGGCGGAAGACTTAAACCGCGACACGAAACTGTAGCAATAAGCCCCGCACCAGAAGTTGATGCGGGGCTTGTTACCTTGATACACTAATTTTCCGTGCACCAACCGGGACGCAAAACGCGGCGGCTTTCCATCAAAATCTGTTCGCGTTGCGCCCCAAACGCCCAGGCGCTACCTTTGCCCTCCAGCGTCTGCTTGGCGTTTTCCTCTCCTTCTAACTACTATGTTCCTAACCCTGCCTGCCGCTGGTTACCAGCCTTCCGACTACCTACCCATCGTTATTCAGTTCGGCCTGGCAATAGCATTTGTGGCCTTTGCCATGATAACCTCGCACCTCATCGGCCCCCGGCGCAAGTCGAAGGTAAAGGACGGAGCCTTCGAATGCGGCATCGAGAGCGTGGGCAACGCCCGCACCCCCATCTCAGTGAAGTACTTCCTCACGGCCATCCTGTTCGTGCTCTTCGATGTGGAGGTAATCTTCATGTACCCGTGGGCCGTGAATTTCCGGGCCCTGGGTTCGGCCGGTTTCATCGAAATGCTCGTCTTTATGGCCCTGCTGATGGCCGGCTTCGGCTACGTGATAAAAAAGGGCATCCTGCGCTGGAACGAAGCCTGATTTGCCCAAACTTTTGCTGGCTGGGCGGTGTTGGGAAAGCAGGCTTTTAGGCCTTTCTATTTGATTTTTGACGATTATGGACATTCGCGTTCCGGAGATAAAAACCGTTGAGGCCCCCGAGGGCGTCGAGGGCGCTGGCTTTTTTGCTACCTCGCTGGAGAGGGTTGTGGGCATTGCTCGCGCCAACTCGCTCTGGCCCTTGCCCTTCGCTACTTCGTGCTGCGGCATCGAGTTCATGGCCACTATGGGCTCACACTACGACATCTCGCGCTTCGGTTCCGAGCGGCCCAGCTTCTCGCCTCGCCAAGCCGACCTGCTGATGGTGATGGGTACCATTGCCAAGAAAATGGCCCCCATCGTAAAGCAAGTGTACGAGCAGATGGCGGAGCCCCGCTGGGTGCTGGCTATGGGCGCCTGCGCGTGCTCAGGCGGCATTTTTGACTCGTACTCGGTGCTGCAAGGCATCGACCGCATCATCCCGGTTGATGTGTACGTGCCCGGTTGCCCACCCCGGCCCGAACAGGTGCTCGACGGCCTAATGCGTGTGCAGGACCTGGCCAGAAACGAATCCTTACGCCGCCGTAATTCGCCCGAGTACGAGGCCCTGCTCGCTTCTTACAACATCAAGTAGGTTACCGCATGACGCCCCAAGATTCTGTTGTCCCCGTAGCCCCCGCCGTCGCCGACGATCCGAACAAGGTTCAAAACGCCCGTTTGTTGGCCCGTTTGCACCAACTGTTTGGCGCGGACGCCTTTAGTGATGTGGGGGAGCCTTACGGTTTGCTCACGGCCACCACTACGCGGGAGCGCATCCACGGCATCATTGCCGGTCTGCAGCAGGACGAGGAGATTGGTTTGCATTTCCTGACCACCATGTGCGGCATCAACTACCCCGAAAATCCGAACAAAGAATTGGGGATAATTTACCATCTGCACAGCCTGACACAAAACATCCGGCTCCGGCTCAAGATTTTCTTTCCCGTGGCCGACCCAATAGTGCCCACGCTAACGGATATCTATTTGACGGCCAACTGGATGGAGCGAGAAACTTACGATTTCTTCGGCGTTATCTTCACCGGTCACCCCAACCTGATTCGCATCCTGAATGTCGAGGACATGGACTATCATCCCATGCGCCGGGAGTATCCCCTCGAAGACGGTACCCGCGAAGACAAAACCGACCTGTTTTTCGGCCGCTAGGCGGCTCCTGATACCCTTATCATGGCAGTAAACGACACGCTGGAAGGCACCCATCACATTATCGAGGAAGCGCGTGAGCAGCAGGACAAGATCCTGTTGCCTGTACACAACGACTTCAACCAGGAGCTAACGACCCTCAATCTGGGCCCCACGCACCCTGCCACTCACGGCATTTTCCAGAACATCCTGCAAATGGACGGCGAGCGGATTGTGTCGGGCGTGCCCACTATTGGCTACATCCACCGAGCCTTTGAGAAAATCGCCGAGCGCCGGCCGTTCTACCAGATTACGCCGCTGACCGACCGGATGAACTACTGCTCGTCGCCCATCAATAACATGGGTTGGCACATGACGGTGGAAAAGCTACTGGGCGTGACCGTGCCCAAGCGCGCCCAGTACATGCGCGTGATTATGATGGAACTGGCCCGCATCGCCGACCACCTCATCTGCAACTCCATTCTGGGGGTGGACACGGGAGCCTTCACCGGTTTCCTGTACGTGTTTCAGGAGCGGGAAAAGATTTACGAGATTTACGAGGAAGTCTGCGGCTCGCGCCTCACCACCAACATGGGCCGCGTGGGCGGCATGGAACGCGACTTCACGCCAGTGGCCCTCGAAAAGCTACGGGCTTGGCTGAAGAGCTTCCCGGTCGTAATGAAAGAGTTCGAGTTGATGTTCAACCGCAATCGCATCTTCATGGATCGGGTGGTGAACGTGGGGCCTATCTCGGCTGAAAAGGCGCTGAACTACGGCTTCACCGGCCCCAACCTACGGGCTGCTGGCGTCGACTACGACGTGCGGGTGATGAACCCGTATTCTTCCTATGAAGACTTTGAGTTCGACATTCCGGTGGGCACCAACGGCGATACCTACGACCGGTTCATGGTGCGCAACGAAGAAATCTGGCAAAGCCTGCGCATCATCAACCAAGCCCTCGACAAACTGCCCGAGGGTCCCTACCACGCCGATGCGCCTCACTACTACCTGCCTCCCAAGCAGGCCGTGTATAAGAACATGGAGGCCCTGATTTATCACTTCAAAATCATCATGGGCGAGATTGACGCGCCCGTGGGAGAAGTGTACCACTCCGTGGAAGGCGGCAATGGTGAGTTGGGGTTCTACCTGGTTTCAGACGGCGGACGCACGCCTTACCGGCTGCATTTCCGCCGCCCGTGCTTCATCTACTACCAGGCTTACCCCGAAATGGCCGTGGGCACTACTTTATCGGACGCCATCGTGATTTTGTCGTCGATGAACGTAATTGCCGGCGAGCTGGATGCTTAGTTTCTGATTGATATTGACCGACATGGCCCTTACGACCGCACCTACCAAACCGCAGTTCTCACCCGCCGCCCAGGCGGAAATTAAGCGCATTATTTCCCGCTATCCGCCCGAGCGCAGCAAGTCGGCCATGCTGCCGCTGCTGCACATCGCGCAGGCCGAGTTTGGCGGTTGGGTGAGTCCTGAAGTGCAGGACTTGGTGGCCGAGACCTTGGGCGTGCGCCCGATTGAGGTGTATGAAGTAGCCACGTTCTATACCATGTACAACCTCAAGCCCGTGGGCAAGCACGTGCTAGAGATCTGCCGTACGGGGCCCTGCATGCTGCGTGGCTCCGACGAGTTGACGGCCAACCTAGAGCGTATTACCGGGGCCAAAGTAGGCGAGACCTCGCCCGACGGCAGCTTCACCCTGAAAGAAGTGGAGTGCTTGGCTGCCTGCGGCTTTGCCCCCGTGGTGCAGGTGCGCGAGCAGTATTACGAAAGCCTCGACACTCCTGAAGCCGTGGATGCCATGCTGAACGATTTGCGCGCCCAGATTCACCGACCCATTTTACTGTGGGAAGAAACCGGACTGCCGAATTCGCTGCAGAACAATTAGCATCATGGCCGATTAGAACTAGGGTTTGCCGCTCGTCGTGCCAGAGATTCTCATTGAAGTTCAGGAAATCAAGGATGATGTGCGCAGCATAAAAATCGCGTTACAGCAAATGGCTGAGCTAATGCTGAAACAGCAACAAGAGAATAATGAGTGTTTCCAAACTTTAGTGGACGCTGCCAAAGCCAACACCGAGATGCTTACTAGTGCTTTTCGAGAAGAAGATCTTTACACCCGTCAGCTACTTGAGCAGCATGACATTCGCATCATACAGCCGGAAAACAATAGGTCTAACAATTAAGAACTCAACGCTATGGGACGCAAGCTTTTAACCGAACACGTCAACGTCGAAGGCATCGAAACCTTGGCGGTATACCGCAAGCACGGCGGCTACCGCGCCGTGGAGAAGGCCCTCAAAACCATGACTCCCGACGAGGTCGTGGACGAGGTGAAAAAGTCGGGCCTGCGTGGGCGCGGCGGCGCGGGCTTCCCTACCGGTATGAAATGGAGCTTTCTGGCTAAGCCGGAGGGCGTTCCGCGCTACCTCGTCTGCAACGCCGACGAGTCGGAGCCTGGCACTTTCAAGGACCGCTACTTGATGTCGAAGCTACCGCACTTGCTCATTGAGGGCATGATTGCTGGTAGCTACGCCTTGGGGGCCCGCACGAGCTACATCTACATTCGCGGTGAACTACTATATGTGCTGCGCATTTTAGAGAAGGCCATTGCCGAAGCTTATGCCGCTGGTTTTTTGGGCGAAAATATCCTGGGTTCGGGCTATTCGCTTGATTTGTACGTGCATCCGGGCGCGGGGGCTTACATCTGCGGCGAAGAAACTGCCCTGCTCGAATCGTTGGAAGGCAAGCGCGGCAACCCGCGCAATAAGCCGCCATTTCCGGCCGTGCAGGGCCTCTACGCCCGCCCCACAGTGGTGAATAACGTGGAAAGCATTGCCACAGTAGTCCCGATTCTCAACATGGGCGGCGATGAGTATGCAAAAATCGGCGTAGGCAAGAGCACGGGCACCAAGCTATTTTCAGCCTGCGGTCATCTCAATAAGCCCGGTATCTACGAGTTGGAGCTAGGCGTACCGGTAGAAGAGTTTATCTATTCCGACGAGTATTGCGGTGGTATTTGGAAAGGCCGCGAGTTGAAGGCCGTGGTAGCCGGCGGCTCGTCGGTGCCGATTTTACCCAAAGAATTAATCTTGAAAACCGCAGCGGGCGAAAACCGCCTTATGACTTACGAGTCGCTCAGCGACGGCGGCTTCGTGACGGGCACCATGCTGGGCTCGGGTGGCTTCATCGCGATGGACGAAACGACGTGCATTGTGAAAAACACCTGGAACTTCTCGCGCTTCTACCACCACGAAAGCTGTGGCCAGTGCTCGCCCTGCCGCGAAGGTACCGGTTGGATGGAAAAGGTGCTGCACCGCCTGGAGCACGGCCACGGCTCGATGCACGACATTGATTTGGTGGTGAGCGTAGCCAAGCAGATCGAGGGTAACACCATCTGCCCGCTGGGTGAGGCCGCCGCTTGGCCGGTGGCCGCGGCCGTGCGCCACTTCCGCGACGAGTTTGAGTGGCACGTCACCCACCCCAAAGAGGCCATTCAGCCCGGCGCGGTATTCCGCGGAGCAGGTGTGCTGGTCTAGTTTTAACTATTAATGAGCAATTAACGATTACCTGAGTACTGCGAAGCACTGCGCGAAACAACGCTTGCTTTGGTTTGGGTAATTATTCTGACCAATGGCTAAAATAACGTTCGACGGAATCGAGGTAGAAGTGCCCGATGGCACCACCATCCTCAACGCGGCCCGCAAAATCGGGGGTGGCGTGGTGCCGCCCGCCATGTGCTACTATACGCCGCTGAAAGGGAGCGGCGGCAAGTGCCGCGCCTGTTTGGTGCGCGTGGCCGCCGGCTCGGCCAAAGACCCGCGGCCCATGCCCAAGTTGGTGGCCTCGTGCATTACGCCGGTGCAGGACGGCATGGTGGTCGAAAACACGACCAGCCAGCAGGTACTCGACGTGCGCAAGGGCATCGTGGAAATGCTGCTCATCAACCACCCGCTCGACTGCCCGGTATGCGATCAAGCCGGTGAGTGCGACCTCCAAAACTTTGCTTTCGAGCACGGCGTGAGCACCACCCGCTACGAAGAGGAACGCCGCACATTCGAGAAAATCGATATCGGCCCTTACGTGCAGCTGCACATGACGCGCTGCATTCTGTGCTACCGCTGCGTGTACACCGCCGACCAGCTCACTGATGGCCGCGTGCACGGTGTGCTGGGCCGCGGCGATGCTTCAGAGATCGGCACTTACATCGAAAATATTATCGACAACGACTTCAGCGGCAACGTTATCGATGTATGCCCGGTGGGGGCCTTGACGGATAAAACTTTCCGCTTCAAGCAGCGCGTGTGGTTCACCAAACCCATGAGTGCCCACCGCGAGTGCTCGCATGAAAAGTGCAACGGCCACGTAACGCTTTGGTACAAAGGCAAGGATGTGTTGCGCGTGACGGCCCGCAAGGACGAGTACGGTGAGGTGAAGGAGTGGATTTGTAACGAGTGCCGTTTCGACAAAAAAGAAACGACGGACTGGGTGATTGAGGGGCCCGCCCACGTCGACCGCTCATCGGTAATTTCGCAGGGCCATTACGAACTGCTGGTGGTGAACCCGCAGATCATTGCCGATTTGCCGGAAAGTTCCGTCCGCGACCTGCAGCAAAACCCACCGCTAAAACTCGGCGGTTTGAACGGGTAAAGGCTAACGAAAAATAACGTCATGTGGAGCCGGCCCGGCATGACAAACGGTTTGTAATTCTGTATTTTATGACTTTTGAAACCCTGGGCTGGCAAGGCCTCGTCATTCTGGTCATCTTCGGCCTTTCGCTGCTGATTGCCACTTACTGCACCTACGCCGAGCGCGTGATTGCCGCCTTTATGCAAGACCGGGTGGGCCCCGACCGCGCGGGGCCCTACGGCTTGGCTCAGCCCCTTGCCGACGCCGTGAAGATGTTCACAAAAGAAGAATTCTTCCCCGGTGGGGCTAGCAAAGCGCTGTTCACCTTTGGGCCCTGCCTGGCCATGACAACCGCCTTAATGTCGTCGGCCGTTATTCCATTTGGCAACGCCGTGCAGTTTGGCAGTACGGTGGTGCATTTGCAAGGCATTGAAATCAACGTGGGGATGCTCTACATCTTCGGCATCGTGTCGCTGGGCGTGTACGGTTTAATGATCGGTGGTTGGGCTTCCAACAACAAGTTTTCGCTGCTGGGAGCCATCCGCGCCGCCTCGCAGAATATCAGCTACGAACTAGCGATGGGCTTGGCGCTGATTGCGGTGTTGATGATATCGGGCACCTTGTCGCTGCGTGAAATCACCTTGCAACAATCAGTGGCCGGCGAGTGGCACTTTTGGAACATTGTAAAACAGCCCCTGGGCTTTATCATTTTCCTTATTTGCGCCTTTGCCGAAACCAATCGGACACCTTTCGACCTGCCCGAATGCGAAACCGAGTTAGTGGGCGGCTACCACACTGAGTATAGCTCCATGAAGCTGGGGTTGTACCTGTTTTCCGAGTACATCAATATTTTCGTGGTCTCGGCCGTGATGAGCGTGCTGTATTTCGGGGGCTTCAATTTTCCGTTTCAGTATGAATTCCGTGATTGGCTGGCATCGTCGCGGGGTCTGGAATTAATTACGGCGCAAAACATCATCACTATATTGGGCGCAGTGGGCCTGTTCCTGAAAATTTTTGCCTTCATTTTCTTCTTCATGTGGGTGCGCTGGACTCTACCGCGTTTCCGCTACGATCAACTGATGCGCTTGGGCTGGACGATTCTCATCCCGCTAGCCATCTTCAACATCCTGCTCACGGGCGGCCTAATTACGATCGGCATCATCAAGTAGGGCCGCCGCTTTCGATTCTCCATCCGACCTATGCAATCCCTCAGCAACCGCGCTAAAATTCTGGAGAAGAAGCCGATGACGCTCGCCGAGCGGGCTTACCTGCCGGCTATTTTCCAGGGCCTGAGCATTACCCTGCGCCACTTCTTTATGAAGAAGGCCACCATTCGCTATCCAGAAGAGACGCGGCCGTTCTCGCCCGTATTCCGGGGCCTGCACGTGCTGAAGCGCGACGAGCAGGGCCGCGAGCGTTGCACGGCCTGCGGCCTTTGCGCCGTGGCCTGCCCCGCCGAAGCCATCACGATGGTAGCCGGCGAACGCAAAAAGGGCGAACAAAACCTCTACCGGGAGGAGAAATACGCCGTCAGTTACGAAATCAACATGCTGCGTTGCATCTTCTGCGGCCTCTGCGAAGAAGCTTGTCCGAAAGCTGCCGTCTATCTACAAGCCGATAAAATGGCCCCGCCGCGCTTCGAGCGCGACGAGTTCATTTATGGTAAAGACCGGCTCGTGGAACCCGTGTCGCCTGATACCCGCTCGAAGCGTGGCATTCAGCTCACACCCGAGCAGGCCGATAAACTTCGCACCCAACTGACCTAGGTCCCCGCTTTTCATTTTTTACGCCCGGCGGCAGCCTAGCCTTTTTGTATGTCCCTATTCCTTTTCCTTTCGTTCGTGGCCCTACTGAGCGCGTTGGGCGTGGTGCTGGCCAAGAACCCCGTGCATAGCGTTCTGTTTCTCATTCTTACGTTCTTCACACTTTCGGGCCACTACCTGCTACTGAACGCGCAATTCCTGGCCGCCGTGAACATAATAGTGTACGCTGGGGCCATCATGGTGCTGTTCCTGTTCGTCATCATGTTCCTGAACCTAAACGAAGCTACGGAGCCCCAAAAACCACTCCTAGCTAAAGTGGCTGCCACCATTTCCGGAGGAATGTTGCTGTTAATAATGGTAGCTGCCCTTCGCAACGTGCAGCCAGCAGGCTACAATCCGGCTACTTTCAACTCACAAGTGGGCATGGTAGACAAGCTAGGTCTGGTATTATTCCAGCAATATCAGTTGCCGTTTGAACTGGCCTCTATCCTGTTACTGGCCGCGATGGTTGGCTCGGTGATGCTGGGCAAGCGCGAGGCGGGCGAGCGAAATTTTTAGGTAGCACCTGCTTTGAGCAACGAAAAGCGGCGACTGATGCATCAGTCGC
>JANPOR010000556.1:0-7185 GCA_031428075.1 Hymenobacter sp.
CTCGTGCGGCCACCGCTCAAGCCGCGCGCCCTTCGCGTTCAAAAACACTGCGGGCAGTTTCGCCAGCATCAGCGACTTGTGGATCCAGTAGTCGGTCCAGTGCTCGCGCCATTGGGCGGTCGCCCGGCCCTGCTTAACGTGAACACGATGGCGGCCAACCTGACGAGTCTGGTGCGCGACATTGCCAACGTGGCCACGGCCGTGGCCCGCGGCGATTTGAGCCAGAAAATTACGGTTAACGTGAAGGGCGAACTGTTGCAGCTCAAGGCCAACCTCAACCAGATGGTTGACTCGCTCAATACCTTCGGCGACGAGGTGACGCGGGTGGCCCGTGAAGTGGGCACCGAGGGCAAGCTCGGCGGCCAGGCCAACGTGCCGGGGGTGCGCGGCACGTGGAAGGACTTAACGGACAACGTGAACACGATGGCGGCCAACCTGACGAGCCAGGTGCGCGACATCGCCAACGTGGCCACGGCCGTGGCCCGCGGCGATTTGAGCCAGAAGATGACGGTAGACGCGCAGGGCGAGATCCTTGACCTGAAAAACATCCTCAGTCAAATGGTGGACTCGCTCAACATCTTCGCCGGGGAAGTGACCCGCGTGGCCCGCGAAGTGGGCACCGAGGGCCAGCTCGGCGGCCAGGCCAACGTGCCTAATGTTTCGGGCACGTGGAAGGACCTGACCGACAACGTGAATACGATGGCGGCCAACCTCACCACGCAGGTGCGCGGCATCGTGGCCGTGGTGACGGCCGTGAGCCAGGGTGACCTGACGCGCAAGCTGACCCTGGAGGCGGCCGGTGAGGTGGCCGACTTGGCCGCCACTATCAACCGCATGGTGGACGACCTCAACCGCTTGGCTTCGGAAGTAAGCCGCGTAGCCCGCGTGGTCGGTGCCGAGGGTAAGCTCACCGAGCGCGCCACCGTTACGGACGTGTCCGGCTCGTGGAAAGAGCTAGTGGACATCCTCAATGCCTTGATTGAGAGCATTGCCCTGCCAGTGTTGGAGGTTAGCCGCGTGGTGCGGGCCATCTCGGAAGGCGACTTCACCCAGCAAGTAGAGGTGCAGGCTGCTGGCGACCTCGAAGCCATGAGCAGCGCCCTGAGCTTGGCCGTGGTGAGCGTGAACGATTTGTTAAGCGAAATCAACGAGTCGGCCCAAGTGGTGGGCCAGTCGTCGGAGGAAATGGTTGAGAAAGGCCAAGCCATGAGTAGCGTGACGGCCAACGTGGCCCTGGCCATGCAGCAAATGGCCGAAGGGGCCCAGAACCAAGCCCTCAAAACCGACCAGGCCTTCAAGCTGATCGAGGAAATCATGCAGGCCACCAAGGAAACCGCCGACAAGGCCGACGTGGTGAACAAAGCCGCCATCCTAGGGGAGCAAACCTCGCAGTTGGGCCTGAAAACGGTGGCCGAAGTGGTAAAAAATATGGAAGAGATTTCCAGCGCTGCTTCCCAGACTTCGCGCACCATCGAAGTGTTGAGCACCCGTTCGCAGGAAATCAGCAAGTCGCTGAGCGTAATTACCGACATTGCCTCTCAGACCAACCTGCTGGCTTTGAACGCCGCCATTGAAGCAGCCCGTGCCGGCGAGGCGGGCCGGGGCTTTGCGGTGGTGGCTGAGGAAATCCGCAAGCTGGCTGAAGGTTCCCGCAAGTCGGCCAGCGAGATTGCTACGCTAGTAGAGGACGTACGCAAAGACACCATCAGCGCCGCCACTGCTATCAACACAATGGAAGGGCGGGTGTTGAAGGGTAAAAATGCCACCTTCGAGGCCAGCTCGGCCTTTAAAAACATTGCTACCAGCAGCGGAGAAACCCTGCGCACCTCGCGCGACATCCTCAAGGCCACTGAAGTACAGCGCACCTCGATTGGCGACGTGGTGAAGTACGTGGAAGAAGTAGTGGCTATTGCCGAGCAAACTGCGACTGGTACCCAGCAGGTGGCCGGCACTGCCCAGCAACTGAGCACTTCGATGCAGGAGCTGACCGCCAGCAGTCAGCGCCTCACCGACATTGCCGACGACTTGCAATTAGGTCTCTCGGCCTTCCAGCTCGGCGACTACATGGAAGCCGAGCCGGAGCCAGAGCCCGCGCCACTGGTGCGTCGCCGCATCATTGCGCGCGTCAGTCAGAACGGCCACGCCGCCCCGGCCGCCGGCCGCCGGATTGCCCCCGCCCGCAAGGCCCCCGACATCGCGCCCATACCGCCCACACCGCTCGCCCGGGCTGTACGCAAGGCAGCAGGGACCCCGGCTGTGGTTGCTCAAAGCCCCGCTTCGGCGGCCAAGCCCCGCCCACAGAAAATCAAGCCCAAAGCCGCCCATAAGTAGCCCATTGAGCGCCTTGTTTGTCTAATCTTTTTAATAATGGTCGATTCCGTTCTACGCCCCTTGGGGAGCAAAGTGGCCCCGGCGGCTCCCGAAGCCACGGTGCAGCTTATTGTGTTTCAACTGGCGGGCGAAGATTACGGCATTCGCATCGAGCAAGTGCGAGAGGTAACCGTAACGCCCGAAGTAGCGCGGATGCCCAAAACGCCCGCCTTCATCAAAGGCATCGTTAACCTGCGCGGCGACATCATCGCCGTTATTGACCTGGAAGAACGGTTCGGTTTGATGAAGGCGGGCCGGCCGTTGCCCGATCATAGCTATACCATCGCCGTAGAAGCGGCCGACTACACCATCGGGCTGGCCGTGCGCGAGGTGCCGCGGCCGCTACGCATTCCGGCCGCCGCCATTGAGGCGGCCCCCGAGTTTCTGCAGGACAGCGGCCAGCGCGAGCGCTACCTTGAAGGCATCGCCAAGCTGGCCGGTGGTGGCGTAATCATCGTGCTAGATATGCGCAAGCTGCTCACGGTCAATGAAATTTTACGTTTGCCCAATTAATCACCCTCCTCAACGCCGCTCAACCGTATAGGAAGCGGCCATCAACGTTTCTATTTAATTTTTACTTTTTCGTCTTTTTATAATGAATAAGCGCATCCTCATCGTCGACGACTCTTTTTACATGCGCACGATGCTCAAAAACATGCTCACCGATGCTGGCTACGAGGTGGTGGGCGAGGCCGCCAATGGCCAGCAAGCCCTGGAAATGGCCGCCGCCACCAACCCCGACCTCATCACCTTGGACGTGATTTTGCCCGACAACACCGGGCTCGACGTATTGCGCGGATTGCGCCAGCAGGCCCCTGCGGCTAAGGTAGTGATGTGTAGTGCCGTGGGCCAAGAGGTTATCGTGACCGAAGCCATCGAAAATGGAGCCCTGGCCTACATCGTAAAGCCGTTTTCGGAAGAGCGAGTGCTGGAAATCGTGGGTTCGGCGCTGCGGGACGATGCGGCGTAGGCCTCTGGGTAAGGTGACGACCGGTTTCGGCCCGGCCAATACGCCGGGAGCGGCCGCGCAGCTGCGGCCGGGGGGCCTGGTTTTTAATCTTGTCTTTTCAGTCGTTTGCCCATGACAGCCCGCGAACAAGAATACCGCGAGATGTTCATGGCGGAGGCGCTGGAGTACCACGACGGGATGAGTCGGCATTTGAGTGAACTGGAGCGTAGCCCCGCCGACGCGGCGGCCCTCAACGAGCTGTTTCGGCTCATGCACAACCTCAAATCGAACGCACGGGCCATGGGGCATACCACCATCGGCGAGGTGGCCCACAGCCTGGAAACGATTTTTGGCTTAATTCGCGACAATCAGCGTGCATTTGCCGGCTCGCTCGTGCCTGTGGTATTCACCGGCCTCGACGAGCTCGGGGCCCTGATCCGGGCCGTGGGAGCCGACCAACCCCTGTCCGACGCCACCGCCCTGCTCGAAAACCTCGCCCGCCTGGCGCGCGGAGAGGAGCCGATGCTAACCGACGCGTCGGGCCCCATCGATCCCGATGCGCCTTTTGAAGAAGATACCCGCAAGCTGGAGCTTTCGGACTTGGTGTATATTCAAGTGCGCAAGCTTGACAAATTGTTGAATTTGGTGGGCGAATTGGTAATTGACCGCGACCGAATCCTGACTTTAGCCGAGGAAATTGGCCACCCGGCCCTGCAGGCCACTGCCCGCCACTTGTTCCGCATCTCCGACGACTTGCAATACAGCGTGATGGACGTGCGCCTTGTCGGTATAGGCGTGCTGCTCAATAAGTTCCCACGGGTGGTGCGCGACGTAGCCGCCGCCGAAGGCAAGGAAGTAGAGCTCAGCCTCAGCGGCCAAGACGTGCAAATCGACCGCAACGTACTGCAAATAATTACCGATGGGCTACTGCATCTGGTGCGCAACGGCGTGAGCCACGGCCTCGAAACCCCCGCCCAGCGTGAGGCGACGGGTAAGTCCCGCGTGGGCCAGATGCGTCTCTCGGCCCTCACCGAGCGCGACGACGTACTGATTCAGGTGGCCGACGACGGTCCCGGCATCGACACCGAAGCCGTGCGCCGCAAGGCCGTGGAGCGCGGCCTCACCACGGCCGCGCTGGCTGCGGGCCTCGATGAGCAAGCCGTGTGGGCTTTTCTGTTCGAGCCGGGGTTTTCGACGGCTGCGCAGGTGACCGATATTTCGGGCCGGGGCGTGGGCCTCGACGTGGTGAAGCGGGCCCTTGATTCGCTCGGGGCCCAACTGCGCATCGACTCAGTGTGGGGCCAGGGCACGTCGTTCACGCTGGTGCTACCGACCTCCATCGCCGTGAAGGGGGCCCTGCTCGTGGAGTTGGACGGCCGTCCCTACGCGGTGCCCCTGCTGCACACCGAGACCGTGCTGGCCCTGCGCCCGGAGGAATTTTCGGTGGCCGCGGGCCTGCTGCTGGTCCACGTGCAGGGCCAGGCCGTGCCGGTGGTACCCCTGAGCGACCTGCTGCACGCCGAAGAAAGCGAAACCCTGCCCATTGCCGACAAAGCCCAACTGCATGGCTCCCAACAGGTATTGGTGGTCAATTATAACAACCGCCGCCTGGGCCTGCTCGTTGACCAGTTTCTGCGCCAGCAGAGTATCGTCATCAAGCCTTTGAGCAAGCCCTTGGACGCCATCGATCTGTTTGGCGGGGTAACGCTGCTCGGCAGCGGGCAGGTGTGCTTGGTACTTGACGTGCCAGCGCTTACCCGCTTGTTTGTTGCCCGTCGGGCTTAATTTTTCGTATTGCCTCATTCCGTCCTCATCTTTCCTGCCCGATGCCTTTGCTGCCTTATTTGTTGCCACTATGAACTTATCCATGACTGAACTGGAGCGCGACATTATCCGCGAGATCTTGAACATCGGGCTGGCCCGGGCCGCTGATTCTTTCGCCGTCGTTGCGCAGGACAAAGTATTGCTCGAAGTGCCTAGTCTGGACCTGCTGATGAGCGACGACATTCTGCTAAAGCTGGGGGAGTACCAAGTGAACCACGTCGCCGTTCAGTCCGATATCCGGGGCGATTTTACGGGTACCACGCTCATGTTTTTCTCCGGCCAGCACGTGCAGCGGCTCTCGCGGGTGTGCCTGCGCATGCAAGTCGCCGACTCGATTGAGGTCGATGAATTGCAAGAGTCGCTGCTGTTGGAAATCAGCAACATCATCACTGGGGCCCTGGTCACGCAACTGGCTAATATTTTGAAAGCCAACATTTATGGTGCCCCGCCTACCTCCTTTAACGGCGACACTACGGCCCTGATGCATCACCTGGTTCCCAGCGAGTCGCTGCAGCCGCTCATTTTTTCCGTCATCACCCAGTTTTCCGACAAGAGTAATTCCGTCGAGTTGCCGCTGATATTGTTTTTTGACCGGGCTACGTTTGAAAAAATTCTCGGCATCATCCGCGGCTACGACTTCCTCGGCAAACACTTGGCCGGGGCCTGATTGGTTCCCGGCTTTTTTGATCAATAATTCCGTTTCCGATGCCTGATTTCGGCTCTGCCGCCCGCGCCAAAAAAATTGCCCAATTTAACCCCAATGCCCCCGGCGACGATGCCGGCGGCTTATTTGGCCTGCCTTTCACCCCTGCTGAAGCCCAAGTCGTGGTCGTGCCGGTGCCTTGGGAAGTAACCGTAAGCTACCGTGCCGGCACCGCACAGGGCCCTGCCGCCATCCGCGAAGCGTCGCTGCAAGTCGACCTTTACGACTCCGACCTGCCCGACGCTTGGCAGCTAGGCCTAGCCATGGAGGCAGAAGACGCTGAAATTGCCGCTGCCAGCGCACGCCTGCGCCCCTTGGCGGCCGAATACATTGGTTGGCTCGAAGCCGGTGAGCCCGCTGCTAACGCCAAGGCCATGCAGGCCGTCCCCGCCCTCGTCGATGCCGGGGGCAACCAGCTACGTCAGTGGCTGGCCGCTAAAACGGGGGTCCTGCTCGACGCTGGCCAAGGCGTAGTGGTGCTCGGCGGCGACCACAGCACGCCGCTGGGCTATCTCGATGCGCTAGCCGCCCGGCACGAAGAATTCGCTATCCTGCAAGTCGACGCGCATTGCGACCTGCGGCCCTCCTACGAAGGGTTTCAGTATTCGCACGCCAGCATCATGCATAACGCCTTGGAGCTGCCGCAGGTGAAAAAGTTGGTGCAAGTGGGCATCCGTGACTACTGCCAGCAAGAAGCCGATTTCATTGCGCAGTCGCACGGGCGGGTGGCCCTGTTCAGCCAGCGGTTTCTGAGCGAAGAGCGGTTCGCCAAAAAATCGTGGAAAAAAGTGTGTGGTAAAATCATTGCCCAGCTGCCACCCAAGGTGTACCTCAGCTTCGATATCGACGGGTTCGACCCTAAGCTCTGCCCCGGCACCGGCACACCTGTGCCCGGCGGCCTAGAATTTGAAGAAGCTACCTACCTCATCCGTAGCATCGTACAGGCCGGCATCACCATCATCGGGTGCGACCTCAACGAAGTGGCCCCGGGCGATACCGATTGGGACGGCATTGTGGGGGCCCGCCTGCTCTATCAAATGGCTAACTGGATGGCCGTGTCGCAGGGCCGCCTGGTTGCTCGAAAACACGAATAGCGAAGTTCCCGTAGAAGCCGCATCATCCACCCAACCTCCGCGCTACCGTCATGATCAGCTTTATTCTTAAGTTTTTACTCACGGCGGTGCTCGTTTACGGTCTAAGCCATCTGCTGCCGGGTGTGGCCCTCAACGGCGTGGGCAGCGCGGCCGTCTTGGTCATCGTGCTTGGCATTCTCAACGCCACCATCAAGCCCATTCTAAAAATTCTGAGCTTTCCAATCAATGTGCTCACGCTGGGCTTG
>JANPOR010000557.1:0-4460 GCA_031428075.1 Hymenobacter sp.
CTGGCCTTCGCGCCGCTTAGCGAACGCACCGGCATTTACGCCGAGCCGGCCACGCTGGCGGCGGCTACCCACGAGTTTGCCGACCTCGAAAAAATGGTGGCGGCAGCCGAAGAGCTCTACGGTCCCTACCGCTGGGAGCGCTACGATTTGCTGGTGTTGCCACCTAGTTTTCCATTCGGGGGAATGGAAAATCCAAGATTAACATTTGTAACGCCCACTATTCTTGCCGGTGATTGCAGCTTGACCAGCCTAGTAGCCCACGAGCTTGCTCACTCTTGGAGCGGCAACCTAGTTACAAATGCAACCTGGAACGATTTCTGGCTCAATGAAGGCTTCACGGTGTATTTTGAACGCCGCATTATGGAACAATTGTATGGTCGTTCTTACGCCGACATGCTCCAGGTGTTGGGCCGGAGGGCACTGAATCACACGATCACCGAAATCGGCCCTGCCAGTCCCGATACCCACCTGCGCCTGCACTTGGCCGGCCGCGACCCCGACGAGGGCCTCACCGAAATTGCATACGAGAAGGGTTGCGCGTTGCTGCTGGCCTTGGAAGCCCGGGTGGGCCGGCTCCGGCTCGACGCCTTTATCAAGGAGTACTTCGCCCGCTTCAGCTTCCGGGCGATGGACACTACGTCCTTTCTTGCTTACCTGCGTACCGAATTGCTCGACACTACGCCTGGCCTCGAAGCAGAACTTCAGCTGGATGATTGGGTCGACGGCCCCGGGCTACCCGTGGCGGTAATCCCCGTGGCATCGGCGCGGTTTGCCGCCGTGGACGACGTCCTCGCCCGCCTCAGCGCCGGTGGGGCCCCGAGCGCCCTGGCCCCCGCCACCGCCGGGTGGAGCAGCCACGAGTGGGTGCATTTTCTTGGCGCCTTGCCGCCCGGCCTTGAGGCGGTTGAACTCGCAACGCTGGACTCGGCCTTTCACTTCACCGCATCGAGCAACGCCGAGATGCTGGCGGCCTGGTTTCCGCACGCCCTGCGGGCTGGCTACGGCGCAGCCGATGCGGCGCTGGAGAAATTTCTGCACCGCGTCGGCCGGCGCAAACTCATTTTGCCTCTCTACCGAGCACTGTTGGCCACGCCCGGCGGTGCGGCCCGCGCCCGGCAGATTTACGCTGCCGCCCGCCCCAACTACCACGCCGTGGCCACCGGCACGCTCGACCCGCTAATGGCCGGCGCGGCGTAGACCGGCGCGGGCTCATCCCACCATACCTTATATGTAGGTTGACCGCACCGGCCCGACTTTTGCCAGAATTCCAACTCCGGGGCCCCGCCGCCGGTTGCTGTACTTTATTGTTGACTAAGATTTCTGTTTGAAAACCTCCCCTCCCCTCGGCAAGCTCATCGCCATCGGCGGCAACGAAGACAAGGGCACTTACCCAAATCCCCGCACTCGCCGCAAGTATTACCTCAATTTCTTTGAGTTGGGCATCCTCAAGCGCGTTGTTTCCGAGTCTTGCAAAGCCGACCCGCGCATTGAAGTCATCACCACTGCTTCCATGATTCCGCAGGAAGTAGGCCCGATTTACACGGCGTCCTTCGCCATGCTCAACTGCTACGATGTGGGCATCATGGACATCCGCACCCCGGAAGATGCCCGCCAGCCCGAATACCTCGAACGCCTGCTGGTCGCCGACGTAGTGATGTTTTCGGGCGGCAACCAGTCACGCCTACGCGAGATGTTTGCCGGAACCGATTTTCTCGACGCGCTGCTACGGCGCTACTACGCCGAGCCCCACTTCGTGATTGCCGGCACCAGTGCCGGGGCCATGGCCATGTCGCAGCAAATGATTCGGGGCGGCTCCGTACCCGATGCGCTGCTCAAAGGGGCGGTGAAAATGGGTGCCGGCCTCGGCCTGCTCCCCACCGCCGTCGTCGATTCACACTTCGTAAAGCGCGGCCGCTTCGGCCGCCTCATCGAGGCCGTGAGTCTCCATCCCCGGCTCATCGGTATCGGACTGGGCGAAGACACCGGCGTGCTCATCACCGGCGGCAACGTGGTGGAGGCCATCGGCTCCAACCTCGTCATCATCCTTGACGGCCACAACATTGCGTACAACAACGCCGCCGCCGCCAAGAAGGGCACCGCTCTCTCCATCGAAAACATCACCATGCACGTGCTGGCCAAAGGCAACGTGTACCACATGGAGGAGCGGAAATTTCACGTGAGCCGGGAAGTTGGGATAAAAACTTAAATCAATAGATTGCTACCAGCTCTTGGCCCTGCTCGTTGCGGCTGGCGCGGTACATACCTTCGGAATTGAAAGGTAAAGCCAGATTACCGGCCGCGTCGACGGCAATCAGGCCGCCCTCGCCGCCGGCCGGGGCCAACTTATCGTGCACCACTACACGGGCGGCTTCGGCTAGACTCAGGCCGCGGTATTCCATCAGGCAAGCCACATCGTGGGCCGCCACGGCCCGGATAAAATACTCGCCGTGCCCAGTGCAACTGATGGCGCAGCGTGCATCGGCCCAGGTACCGGCCCCGATAATGGGGGTGTCGCCGATGCGGGCGTAGCGCTTATTGGTCATACCGCCGGTGCTAGTGGCGGCGGCCAGATGGCCGCGTGCATCGCAGGCCACGGCCCCCACAGTGCCTTTTTTCCAGTTGGGGTCAACGGGCGCGGCGTGGTCGAGCTGCACACGGCCGGCAGCGAGGGCCTCCTGGAGTTGGTCGTAGCGCTGCTGGGTGAAGAAATAAGCGGGCGGCTGCACGGGCAAGCCGTGCTCCAGGGCCAGCTCGTCGGCCCCGGGATAAGCTAGCAGTACGTGCTCGGTGGCTTCCATCACGAGGCGGGCGGCCCGGACGGGGTTCTGCACCCGGCGCACGCCGGCTACGGCCCCGGCCCGGCCGGTGTAGCCGCAAGCTAGGGCGGCATCCATTTCGTGGTGGCCCTCGTGGGTGAACACGGCCCCCCGCCCGGCGTTGAACAGCGGGCAGTCTTCGAGGCCACGCACGGCGGCCTCCACCGCGTCGAGAGCATGGCCCCCGGCGGCCAGCACAGCATAGCCGGTGGCCAAAGCCGCCTGCAGAGCAGCACGGTATTGGTTTTCGGCGGCGGGGGTGAGGGCAGCGCGGGCAATAGTTCCGGCGCCGCCATGAATGGCCAAAGCGAACATAGAGGAGGAAAGAGATGGACGGAAAGGCCTAAAGATAGGGCAGAGACCAGACCAGCTTCTGCCGGGGCAGGCCGGTCAGCTAGCGGGAAATTGGCCGGATTAGGGGTAACTCAGAGATTTTTTTCGTAGGTTTGATGTTCTAGTTTCAACCCTACCAAAAGACCAAGTTTTATGGCTTACGACGTAACCGGCCGCCTGATTGAGATATTCGACGAGCAACAAATCAGCGAAAAGTTTCGCAAGCGCGAGTTTGTGCTGGAAGTACAGGACGGCCAATACCCCGAGCAGATCAAGTTCCAATTGGTGATGGACAAAACTAGCCTGGTGGACCAGTTTAAAGTGGGCGACGAGGTAAAAATTGCTTTTAACCTGCGCGGCCGTGGCTACAATAAGAATGGCCAGATGATGTACTTCACCAACCTGGAGGCTTGGCGCATCGAGCCCGCCGCGGCCGCTCAAGGTGGCGGGGGTGGCTTCAGCGGCCAGCCCCAGCAGCAGGCCGCTCCACGCCCGGCTGCCCAGAACCAGAACCCCGGCCTGCGCGCCCAGCCCTCAGCGGCGCCTATCGCCAGCGACGACGACAACGACCTGCCTTTCTAAGCAGCCAATTTTTCGCATTCGAAACGTGCCGCCTCGGTTTTTCCAGGGCGGCACGTTTTGCGCCCGGTCCGTGTATAACGAGGCATGAATTTAACGGAGATGATTGCGCAGGGCGAGGGCGAGACGTTGGAATTCAAGCAGAAAACTACTCATCCCTACCGTATTTCGCGTACGCTCTCGTCGCTGGCCAACACGCGCGGCGGGCACGTGCTGGTGGGCGTTGACGATGATGGGCGGGTAGTGGGCGTACGCGACGCCGAAGAGGAACTTTTCTTGCTGCGCACGGCTGCGGCTCAGCACGTCGAGCCGCCGCTGGAAGGGCTGCGCTTTCGGGAGGTAGAGGCCGACGGGCGCACGGTGCTCGTAGTGACGGTGCCCGAAAGTACCCGCAAGCCCCACCGCGCCCAAGTCGCCGCCGACGATTGGCGCGGCTACGTTCGAGTGCGCGACCAAAGTGTGCAAACCAGTCGTCTCACCGAACAGGTGCTAGAACGCCAGCCTCCCGCGGCCCCGGGGCCGCTGTTCGAGCGTCTTCCCCTCAGCCGGCACGAGCTGGCGGCGATTGAATACGCCAAAGCCCACGCCCGCCTCACGCTGCCGCAGTTCATGAAACTGGTAAATTTCGGCAAGCGCCGGGCTTACCAAACGTTAATTAAATTGGTGCTGCACGGGTACTTGCGATACCACGACAAGGAGAAGGAGCCCTACTATACCATCTAAAAATCCCCG
>JANPOR010000558.1:0-11989 GCA_031428075.1 Hymenobacter sp.
CCTACGTAATTGGTCGAAAAAACAACCAAGCCGTTGCAGAGCGCCGCCCGGAAATACTGTTTTTCGTGCCGTGGGGCCTTGCTTTGCGTATGGTTTGCATCTGTCTTTCTCAGTCCTTTTCCGTTTGAAAAACCGTCCTGCCCGGTGCAGTGGGCTGTTGGCCCTGCTGTTAGCCGTATTCAGCTTTTGCAGCCAGGCCCAGCCCAAGCTGCCCATACCGCGCAATTTGCTGGATACCTACGCCAAAGGTACCCGTACCGAAGCCGGCCCGCCGGGCCCCAGCTACTGGCAGAATACGGCCGATTACGACATCGATATCGAATACAATCCGTCGACGCGCCGGCTCTCGGGGACGGTAGATATTGTTTACCAGAACAATAGCCCTGATACGTTGCGCCAAATCTGGTTCAAGCTTTACCCCAACATCTACCAGGAGGGGGCCCCACGCATGAACCACGTCGCGCCGGAGGATACCAATGACGGCGTGCAGATCCAGCAGATGAGCATCGGCGACCAGCGGTTCGACGTGCGCCAGCTGCCCGTTGATGCCACCAACCTGCCCGTGCCGCTGCGCACACCCCTGCCCCCAAAGCAGGCCGTGAAGGTGGCCATCACCTACGCCTATACCCTCAACCAAGGCTCGCACAACCGCACCGGCGAGGTAGAGCCGGGGGCCGCGTTCGTGGCGTACTTCTTCCCGCGCATCGCCGTGTACGACGATATCGACGGCTGGAACCGCTGGCCCTACACCGGCGTAGCCGAGTTTTACAACGACTTCTGCACCTTCAAGGCGTCCATTACCGTGCCCCGCAACTACGTGGTGTGGGCGACAGGCAACTTAGTGAATCCCGGCGAGGTACTCAACAAAAAGTACATCGACCGCTTGCAACAAGCCGAGCAGAGCGAGGTCGTGACGACCATTATCGACAGCACCGACGTGCGCCGCCGCAACGTCACCAACCCCGATGCTCAGAACGCCTGGCGCTTCGAGGCCCGCAACGTGACGGACTTCGTGTTTGCCACCGCTGACCATTACGTGTGGCAGGCCAGCAGCCCCGTGGTGGACCCCACCACCCGGCGGCGCACTCGCGTCGACGTCGTGTACTCGCCCGACCACCGCGACTACAAAGACGTGATGGACATCGCCCGCCGCACGGTGGTGGCCATGAGCTACACGTTTCCGAAATGGCCTTTCCCGTACAGCCACGAAACGGTGTTCGACGGCCGCGACCAGATGGAATACCCGATGATGGTGAATGACAACCCCAGCGCCACCCGCGGGGAGGCCATCACGCTCACCGACCACGAAATTTTCCACACGATGTTTCCATTTTATATGGGCATCAACGAAACCAAGTACGGTTGGATGGACGAAGGCTGGGCCACCATCGGCGAATGGTTGATTTCGAGCATCATCGACCCAACGCTGCGCGATACTTATGGCATGCAACCCTACAGCAGCGCCGCGGGCACCGAAAACGACCCGCCCATCGTCACGCTCAGCAGCCAGCAAACCGACCAGGCTTTCTTCCTCAACTCGTACCCCAAGCCGGGGCTGGGGTACTTGTACGTCAAGGATTTGCTCGGTGACGATCTGTTTATCAAGGCCTTGCATACTTACATCCGCAACTGGCACGGTAAGCACCCGATGCCTTATGATTTCTTCAACTCGATGAACGCCGGGGCGGGCCAAAACCTGAACTGGTTCTGGCAGCGCTGGTTTTTCGACGACGGCTACCCCGACCTGGCCATCGCCCGCGTGACGCGCCCCGCCGGGGGTGGGGAAGTGGTAGTAGAGGCCAAGGGCACCAAGCCCGTGCCCATCGACTTGCTGGTGACCTTCACCGACGGCACCACCCAAAAGCTGCACCGCACCATTGCCGTGTGGCAGGCCGGGGCCCGCAGCGTAGCGGTGCCCATCGCTGGCAAAAAGCCCATCCGGAAAATCGTGCTCGGTAGCCTCTACGTACCAGACAGCTACCCCCAGGACAACGTGTGGGAAGCGCCTCGGTAACTCATTTTTGCTTCATGTGAAGTTACAGTGAGTAGCTTTGGCTTTTGCCAAATCTACCTATGAACCAAATTTTTACTAAACGTAAGTGTTGCGTTAATACTAACACTGCTCTGGGGGCCCTGTGCTTCTGGTTGTTCTCTTTCCCCAGCTTCGGTCAAACCCGCTACACCTGGCAGCCCAGCAGCGGCAGCACCAGCTGGATAAACGCCAGCAATTGGAGCCCTGCACGCCCAACCCCGAGCGCCGACGATATTTTGGTGTTTGACGGCACTCTCACGCCCACGGTCAGCGCCACGGTTGACTTTGCCACGGCCCAAACAATTGGCCAGTTAATCTTTGCCAATAGAGTACAGGCTGCCCTAAATACAGCGGGTGACCGAACGCTTACGCTGGGGGCCCTGACCCCAAGTATCGGGCTTCAGATAGAAGCTGGGACGGTGGTCCAGATTATTGGAACCCAAGGCGGTATAGGGTTAACGCTACAACTCACGACCAATAGCCGGGCCGCTATCTCCGGCCGGTTGGAGTTCTTGGGCACCACTGGCTTTTCCAACTGCACACACCAGTTCACGTCTACTACTCTTGGTGCCATTGAGTTCCTAAGCGGCGCCTATTTCCTAAGCGGGGCAAGGTTCAGCGGCTTTCCTTTCGGCTCGCTCACCGCCAATACAGGAACAGTAACATTCCGCAGCGGGGCCACTTTTGAGCAATCCAGCGGCGGTAGCCCCTTTGGCGAACGGGCTTTTTCGGTTACCGTGTTCGACCCCGAAAGCTTGTTTCGGTACACGGCAGGTTCGGGTAACGTCGGCTTGAGTGGGCGCACCTTCGGCCACCTTACCATCGATGCCAACCGCACGCCAACGGCGGGAACGTATGGCTCCAACAAGTTCATCGTTCAGAACGACCTGACGATTTTATCGGGCAGCCACACTTTCAATGTCAAAGAATTCGACCTGAAAGGTAATCTTTTGTTGAGCGGCGGCAACTTACTTTTCCCCCCGGACGCTGCCAATGCCCTAACGCTGACGTTTAGTGGCCCTGCGGCCCAGATAATCGGTGGCACCACCGCCAGCGTTCTCACGATGGGGTCCAACGTAAAATTAGTAGTGAACAACCCCGCCGGCCTCACCCTCCAGCGCCCGGTGCAAGTAAACGGCAGCCTCGTGCTTATCCAGGGCCAGCTTACCACCACAGCCACCAACAATCTGACGCTCGGGGCCGCCGCAGTCGTATCCGGCGGCAGCACCACCAGTTTCGTGAACGGTCCGCTGAGCCGGGTACAGACCGGGACTGCCACCAATTTATTTTTTCCGATTGGCAGCGGTAAGGTTTACCGTCCGCTCACGCTTACGGGGCAGCAAGCCGATGCATCGACCACTTACACGGCCCAGCAATTCAACCAGGCTCCCACGACGCGTACCTTTCCTACGGCTGCCGGGAGCTTGCAACGGGTATCGCGGGTGCGGTATTTTAACGTGACGAACAACGGAGCGACCAATTTCAGCCATGGCACCATCACCCTCAACTACGACGGCGACGACCAGGTAGACGCGCCCGCTAAGCTGCGCATCGCCAAGGGCGACGCCGCCGGCAACTGGCTCGATCTCGGCGGCACGGGCACCGGGGCCCCGGCGGGCAGCATCACGTCTACGGTGCCGTTCACGTCATTCAGCGATTTTGTGCTGGCCAGCACCGAAGCCAGCGGGGCCCTCGGCAACAACCCGCTGCCCGTGCACCTTACCAGCTTCACCGCTCGGCGGCAGGGGACTGGCGTGCGGTTGCAATGGGCCACGGCCATGGAGTCGAACAATAGCTACTTCGAAGTGCAGCGCAGCGCCGATGGCCAACTTTTTGGCGCGTTGGCAAAGGTGCCGGGCCACGGCAGCAGCGCCAACTCCCAGGCGTATGCCTTTCTGGATGAAAACGCACCGACCGGCACCACGCTGTACTATATTCTGCGCCAAGTAGATGCGGACGATATGGCCAGCTACTCGCCGGTGGAAGCTGTGCGGCCTGGGGCGGCCCAGTCCGGCATTTCCCCCAATCCCGCACACGAGCAAATTAGTTTCCCAGCGGCAGTTGAGGGTAGTTACCGGGTGCTGAATATGTTGGGCCAGCCGCTGCTAACGGGCCGCGCGGAGGCCGGGCTCAATACGCTGGAGTTGTCCAGTCTGGGGGCCGGGGCCTATTGCCTGGAAGTAATTGGCGCGGCAGGCCGGGAGCGGCATCGGTTCTTTAAGAACTAAGCCGTGCGGTGGCATTCGGGAGATTTGCGGGCTACGTTGGTCGTCAAGCGGTCCGGTAAGCACTGCAAAAGCTGACGCCGAAGTGGATTTCATTCCTTTGCGTAAGGCTACTTGTATCCTCCATCTTGGAATCCGTGCGGGTTTCGGCCGGCTCGACTGCTACGGCTGGGGTGGTGCTGCTCCGTGACAGCTAACTGATTTCTTTCCTTTTTTCTGCCCGTATGCAGTGGCTTTATCTTGCCTATACACACTGTTTCTAATCAAAAGACTTGTTCCTGAATAGGGTCTAAATTTTGCGTCAAATGCTAATTCCAGCTACCGCAGGCGATTGCCACTACCCGGTCATTAGATGTATTAGATTTGTTGCGGAAGGTCTGGGCGACGCAGCCCAGGCGTTTGGCCCCGCTGATGGCGTGTTCGACCTTGATGCGGCGGCGGGCGTGGGCACCGTTGTCGGCGCGCTGGGCATCGATCAGGGCCGCATCGGGGCATTTTTTGCTACTCCGGGGCTTGCGGTGGGGTAAACTGCCGGCCGGCGTGTCGTACTGTTTCACCAGACCCAGATAGCCCAAATCGGCCAGCAGCGCGAACAGGTCGAGCAAGCCCAGGTTCGCGTCAAACTCGTTTTTAAGTAGTTGAAAATCGTGGGTGGACCCGTTTGTGGTCGGGCCCAGGTAGTGGATGGAGCGGCTGGGGTCGGCAATGAGCGTGTTTTTACGGGGCAGTCTTTTTTTTACCCGAGTAGTTGGCCGGCCGGTCCACGGCAGCGTGCGCCCGGCGGTGGGGCCGTTGGGTGGCGTCGAGCAAGAGCACCGGCACGTCGGCAAATACGGCTTGCAGCTGGGCCAGCGAGTCGATGGTCCGCGCTGATAGCATGCCCAGGGCGCGCAAGGTGCGCTCCAGGGCCTGGGCCAGGCGGTGGGCGTGCTCGCATGCTTTGGAACGGGGCAAGCGAAAGGCGGCGGCCAACACGTCAAAGGTCGGGCTTATTTTCAGGTAATACAGGACGAATAGCCACCTCTGTTCCGAGCTAGCCAGCCGGCCTTTTGCGCCCGCCACCAGCCTGGCGTTGGCGTGGTCGCTCCCCCCGAAAAGCGGGCGTCTGCTTCGGCCCGGCAGTCCCGCGCAAACGGCTCGGCCAAGGCGAAAATAGTGGCCAACACCAACCCCGTCAGCGCCCGCATTTGCCGGCCATCCGTAATCGTGTTCACATCAGGCATCCCCAAAAATACTATTTGGGAACAAGTCTAAAGTATATGATAAAAAATAAAGTAGTTCATCGTCAGGTTGAACACCGCGTGCGCTACCATAGCGCCTAGTATCGAACCGCTCTTCGCTCGCGCCACCGAAAACAATAGGCAGGTACCGAAAAGCGAAACCACCCACAATAGAGCAGGCCCAGGTAGTAAACGCCAGCCCCCTTTCGTATGCACGATCCCGAAATGGGCCAGGTGTACGAGCGAGAAGGCCGCGCTGTCTAACAGGGCAGCTCTTTTATTCCCTACACTCGGCACAAAGCACTCATGTACCAAGCCCCGGTAAAATATTTCCTCCCCAACGGGACTGAACACCATGCTGGTAGCCGAAAAAATGAGGAAATAGGTCAGGCGGTCCTGTGCGCTCAGGACGTGGGGCAGTTTGGAGTAAGTCTGAGAAATGTAGACCAAAGAATTCCCCTCGCCCAAGTCGAAGAAAAACGTAGCGAGATAGAAGAGAACGGCGCAGCTCAGGACACCTAGTACGCCTCCCAACAATACTCCGGCCCATCGGGTAGGCCACACCAAACCGATTTGCCGACGGCCGGCGCGGGTCAATAGCAAAAACGGGAGCAAGCCCATTGCCACGAAGATGAACGCCACTACTTGGTAGCTTTTCGTGACGTTTGCGTGGAGCGCCAACGCGAAGCGGACCAAGCTACACACGGCAATTAGGAGGGAGCCTGTTTGCCAGTTGAGTCGGAGGCGATTCGCTATAAAGGATTTGAAAAACGTTGGTGAAGGCGATAACACGGGATTCGTCATCGGGTACAAGTTGCTTCTAAACCAGCATTCATAATCTATTTTCCCCGTAATCACTTACTGATCAATAGTTATTAGCTATTAATGCCTTTATATCCTGCGCGCTTACGACTGACGTTAAATGTAAGGAAAGGGCGAATCAAACTGCTTACGTGTTATAAATTACCCTCTGCAATATATAAAAAGTATGCTTCCCTTTAGCTGCTGAGTGACAAACGTTTACTCATTGCTTCTGCAAGCTGAAATGGCGTTCATAGCTGCCAGAAAAGCGCTGCGCCAGAATTCATTCAAATCTGGCACGGACCGCATTTACTGGCCGCTGGCCGTCCGGCCGCCGGACGGTACTTTGCTCTGCCCGGCGGCTAGGGCTTTGTAAATCACATCGTGGATGCGGGTGCGGATGTTGTACTGGCGCAGCTTGTTGTTGCCCGCGTTGGGGTACACGCGGTTGGATAGAAAGATGTAGAGAATCTGGTTGTCGGGGTCCATCCACACGCAGGTGCCAGTGAAGCCGGTGTGGCCGAAGGTGCTGGCCGGGGCCAGGTTGCTGGTGGGCCCCTCGGGCCGGCTGGGGTCGCCGTGGTCCCAGCCCAGGCCGCGCTTGTTGCCAGCCACCTGGGGACGGGCAAATTCCGACACCACCGGCGACTGGAAGTAGTGCGTGCCGCCGTAGCTGCCGTTTTGCAGGTTCATTTCCATCAGCACGGCCAGGTCGTTGGCGGTGGCAAAGAGGCCGGCGTGGCCGCCCACGCCGCCCACCAGGGCCGCCATCTGGTCGTGCACGGTACCTTGGAGCTGCTCGTGGCGGTAGTACGTATCGTTTTCAGTGGGCGCGATGCAGCTTTTGGGGAAGCGCGTGAGCGGATTGTACGTGAGGCTGCCCAAGCCCAGGGGCCGGTAGAAATTGATCTGCAGGAACGTTTCCAGCGGCTGCTTTAGTAATTTTTCGCTCAGGCGCTTCATGATAAGAAAGCTGAGGTCGGAGTATTCCACCGGGTACTTGCCCTTCACTTTGGGCAGTAGCGTCGAGCGCAGCGTCCAAGCCCACACCGAGTCGTCGGCGGCCTTGATGGTGTATTCGCCGGGGGCGACTTCGTTGGGGAAGTTACTGGATTTCAAGCTGGAATAAAAGCTGGGCTTCATCCTGCCGTCGCTCACCGTGCGTTCCCAGGTCGGGATACCCGACTTTAGTCCGGCCTGGTGCAGCAGCACGTCGCGCACGGTCATTTCGCGCTTATTGGTGCGGGCCATCTCGGGCAAGTAGGTGGCCACTTTCTCGTCGAGGTTGAGGCGGCCCTGGTCCTTGAGGTACATGATGGCCTGCAAAGTGCCCGCCACTTTCGTCACCGAGGCCAGGTCGTACAACGTGCTGCTAGTCACGGGCTGCGACTGATCGTAGGTGCAGTAGCCGTAGCTTTGGTCGAACACCACGGTGCCATTCTTGGCCACAAGTACCTGGCAGCCAGGGGCGGCGGCGTAGGTCTGGCTTTCGAGGGCGATGTTGTCGATGCCGGCCAGCACGCGGGAGTCAAGGCCCTCGCTTTCGGGGGTGCCGTAGCGCAGGCGGTGGAGGTCGGGCGTGGCCAGCCCCCTGCCCACGGGCAGGGCAGGAGAGACAGTGACCGGCAGTTTGCCCCGCGCTGGCAGGGCCCCAAACAGCACCTGCGGCAGCACAATTTGCGCCGCGTAGTGGTCTTCGTAGCCGCAGACAAGCGTGCGGGCGTCTTGCAAATACTTGAGGGCGTAAGCGTTGCCCAGAGCTACCACCACCGTCTTCAGGCCCTTGGTGGCCTCAAGCTGCTTAATAAACTTCAGGGCCCCGTCGCCCAGGCCGTAGCTGTGGCCAGGTGTGTTGTTCATCTGATGCAGGCTCACCACCACCACGTTGTAGGGCTGCAGGCGGGGCAGCAGCCGGGCAAACGTGGAATCGGGCGCGTAGCGGTCAGCCACGGCGTACACGGGGCCCGGCTGGTACTTGTTAAAAATTGTGGCGTAGGGCCCCTCGGCCGACGCGCCGATGGTGATGGCCGCGATGCGCAGCGTGTCGAGCCGCTGGAAGGGCAACAGCTGGTCGTCGTTTTTCACCACTGTGGCGGCGTGCTCGAAAATGCGTTGGGCCAGCACCCGCGTACTGGGCTGGTTGAGGCTGTCGTGCAGTGCGGTGAGGTTGATGGGCCGGTACTTGTTGAGTCCGGCCCAGTACTTGGCGCGCAGAATTTTCTTGATGCGCAGGTCCAAGTCGGCCTGCTGGAGGTGGCCCGCCGCCACAGCCCCCTTGATGCGGGTGAGGGCAGCCGGCACGTCCTCCGAAAACAACAGCACGTCGTTGCCGGCGGCCAAAGCCAGGGCGTCCAACTCGCCATCTTTGTAGAGCTTGCTTACGCTGCGCATGTTCAGCGCATCGGTAAACACCAAGCCTTTAAAACCCATCTTGTCCTTCAATAAGTCCGTGACGAGGGCGTGCGAAAGCGTGGTGGTTTTGGCGTCGGTAGTGTCGAAGAGCGGCATGTAGAGATGGGCCACCATCGTGCCCATCACCCCAGCGTCGAACGCCTGCTGGAAGGGCACCAAGTCGACTTTGGTGAGGCGGGCCATATCGGTGTTGATGACTGGCAGCGACACGTGCGAGTCGGTGTCGGTGTCGCCGTGGCCGGGGAAGTGCTTGGCCACGGCCATCACTTTATTATCTTGCAAGCCCTTGATATACTGGAGGCCCAGAGCTGCTACCCGGTCCTGGTTTTCGCCAAACGAGCGGTTGCCAATGACTGGGTTGTTGGGGTTTGAGTTCACGTCGAGCACCGGCGCAAAGCTGATGTGGACGCCTAGCGCCCGCAATTTGTGGGCAATGGCCTGCCCCATCTGGTACACGTAATGCGGGTCGTCGAGGGCCCCCAGCGTCATCTGCTTGGCGAAGTGGGCCGATGAGTCGAGGCGCATGTCGAGGCCCCACTCCGCGTCGGTGGCGATGAGTAGCGGTACTTTGGCGGCGGCTTGCAAGCGGTTGGTCATCAGGGCCTGGCGCTTGGGGCCGCCCTGCAAAAACATCACCCCGCCAATGCCCTGGTTGCGTACCAGCCGCTCGATGCGGTCGGCGTGGGCCTTCTCGCGGTTCGAGTAGGCGGCCACCATGAAGAGCTGACCCAGGCGCTGGTCGGGCGTGAGGGCGTTGAATACGCTGTCGACCCAGGCCATTTCGACCGGCGAATTGGGCAGCGGATCGGCGGGCAGCCGTCGCAGGCTGGCAAACGAAAGCAGCGTGCCGGCCGCCAGCAGCAGTGCCGCGAGGCCCGGCCAGAACGTGGTGTGCAACGGACCGGAGGAGCGGAGGGAAAACTTCAAAGGAAAACCGGGCCGGACGGGCCGTACTTTTGTCGTGTAAAGCTGCGGAACCGACGCACTGGGTTTGGCCGTTCCAAACCCGGCGCCCGCCCGGCCCAAGCAGAACAAAAACCGCTCCTAAGGAGGAGTTCCTGTGCCGCTGTTTAGAGGCGAAGTTACGCACAAACTGCGGTGGCGCGGGCCTCCGCCCCGGTTCGGGTACGGCCCCGCCGGTTTTTGAGGCAGCCGGGCCAAGTGGTTCGCATCTTTGTTTAACAAGCCAGCCTTGGCTCGCTTCGCCCCATGCCCGACATCATCCGCCTGCTTCCCGAGTACCTCGCCAACCAGATTGCGGCCGGCGAAGTGGTGCAGCGTCCTGCCTCGGTGGTAAAGGAGCTGCTGGAAAACGCCGTCGATGCCGGGGCTCTGCAAGTCCAACTAGTTGTGAAAGAAGCCGGTAAGCAGCTCGTGCAGGTCGTCGATAACGGCTCGGGCATGAGCCCCACCGACGCCCGCATGAGCCTGGAGCGCCACGCCACCAGCAAAATCCGCACCACCGAGGACCTGTTCCGCATCCGCACGCTGGGCTTCCGGGGCGAGGCCCTGGCCAGCATCGCGGCCGTGGCGCAGGTTGAAATTCGCACCAAAAAACCCGAGCAGGACACCGGCACGCTGCTGCTCGTGGAAGGCTCGCAAGTGACCAGCCAGCAGCCCACGGCGTGCCCCGACGGCACGAGTATCGCCGTAAAAAACCTGTTCTTCAACGTGCCTGCCCGCCGTAACTTTCTCAAGAGCAACGCGGTGGAGATGCGGCACATTCTCGACGAGTTTCAGCACGTGGCACTGGCCAATCCGCAGGTGGCGTTCTCACTGTTTCAGAACGACTTGGAGGTGTTCGGCTTGCCGGCCGGCAAGCTCAGCCAGCGCATCGTGCAGCTGTTGGGCAACGGCTACAAGGAGCAGCTGGCAGCTTGTGAGGAGGTGACGCCATTTATCACGGTGAAGGGCTTCGTGGGCAAGCCCGAGTCGGCCAAAAAAAGCCGGGGCGACCAGTTTTTTTTCGTCAACAACCGCTTCATCCGCTCGGCTTACCTCAACCACGCCGTGCTGGTGGCCTATGAGGGCCTGCTCCCGCGCGACGCCCATCCGTTTTACGTGCTGTTCCTGGAGCTGGACCCCAAGGCCATCGACATCAACGTGCACCCGACCAAGACGGAAATCAAGTTCGAAGACGAGAAAACCGTGTATGCCGTGGTGCGCGCCGCCGTGAAGCAGAGCCTGGGCCTGCACAACATCGCGCCGTCGCTTGATTTTGAGGGCGATGTGAACTTCGCGCCCATCCGCCCGCTGCGCGGCGGCAAGCAGCCCGGGGGGAGCGACGACCACTTGACGGCCCCCACACCCGCCGCCCGCGCCGCCGGCAGCCGGCCCGATTTCCAGGCCGAAGCCGCGGCGATGGCCCGCCGCTCCACGGCTGGGGCCTCCACGGGCTTCGCCAACTTCCAGCCCGATACCCGCGCCGACGGCTTTGCGCGGCAGCCCGCACCGGGCCCCACCGTGCAGGCCCAGCGCGACCTCGAAGCCTTTTACCGCGAGTTGGGCCAGCCCGTGCGCCCGCCCGACGACCTGCTGGCGGCGGGCCCCGAAACCGCCACGCCGTCCGGGCCTGAACCGGCGACGACCACTGGTTTGCCGCTGGCGCTTCCCGGGACCACCCGGCTGCTGCCGGCCCGCGTGGGCGGCGGGCCCGGCCACCGCGCCGTGCAGGTGCAGCAGCGCTACGTGCTGGTGCCGGTGAAGTCGGGCGTGCTGCTGATTGACCAGGAAGCGGCCCGCGAGCGCATCCTCTACGAGCAGTACGCCCAGAGCTTGGAGCGGCCCGACAGCGCCTCCCAAACGCTGCTGTTTCCGCGCACGGTGGGCTTCACGCCGGCTGATTTTGCGGTGCTGCGTGAGCTGAGCGAACCGCTGCACGCGCTGGGCTTCCGCTTTGTGGAGTTCGGGCCTAACACCATTGCCGTGGAAGCCGTGCCGGCTGGCATGCCGCCCCAGGCCGAAAAAGAGCTGCTCGAAAGTCTGATAGAGCAGTTTCGCAGCGCCGCAGGCCCCTTGCGCCTCGACCGCCGCGAGGCCCTGGCCCGGGCCCTGGCCCGGCGCGTGGCCGCCAGCACCGCCGCCGCCCGCCTCCCCGATACCGAGCTGAACGCCTTGGCCGACCGCCTGTTTGCCTGCCAAGTGCCCGGCTACACCCCCGACGGCCGCAAAACCCTCGTACTGCTGGACGGCAGCCAGCTGGCCGATTTCTTTCGCAAATAACGCCGCGGCCCGGCCCAGCCGGGCGGTATCTCGAACATAAAGGTAAAAATCAAGCCAAACCGTAGCAAACTAAATAT
>JANPOR010000559.1:0-1951 GCA_031428075.1 Hymenobacter sp.
CTGACGGCACGCTTTGGGCCTGGGGCAATGGCCTGCTCGGCAATAGTAATAACGGACCAAGCGCCACGCCCGTGCGAGTGGGCACCGCCACCAGCTGGCAGAGCGTAGCCGTGGGCGGGGCACACGCACTGGCCATCCGTACCGATGGTACGCTCTGGACCTGGGGTTCCAACTTTTTTGGCGCCCTCGGCAATGGTCAGCCATTCTACAGCCCGCAGCCGGTGCTGGTATACGGCATGCCGCTGGCCATTACGGCCGGGCGCGCATTGGCCCCAGGCCTGCAGCTGGCTCCCAACCCCGCCCACGACTACGTGCGCATCCCCGACTTGGCCCCCAACGCCCTGCTGACCCTGAGCGATGCTTTGGGCCGACCCATTCGCACGGGCAAAGGCGCGGCGCTTTCGCTCGGCGGCGTAAGCCCGGGCCTCTACCTGCTGCGGGCTGCCGTGCCCGGGCAGACCGCCCGCACGGCCCGGCTGGTAGTGGAGTAGGGCTGGCGGTAGCGTTTATTCTTCAAGCCGAGCTTTGAGGGCGCGGGGGCTTTCTCGCGGCTCACCAGCACTCCTTCGGGTGGGGCAGGGTGCAGTGCTACCCGCCGCAACCAGCAGGTTCAGCCGCGGAATGCCCAAGAGCATAAAACGGCGGTCGTCGGGCGCGTGGGAAAGCATCGTGGTTAAAAGCCGGGCGGAGCGGGTAAAAGTAGCGCCGGCTTACTGCCCGGCCCACAGCGGCCGCCCCGCCAGGGCCATCATAAATAGCCCGGCTACTGCGCCGGCATACAGCGCCGCCCCGGTCCAGGTGAGGGCGGTGGCTTGCTGTGGCAGCGCGCGGCTCAGGACCCAGCCCAGCAGGGGTAGGGCTTGCAGGGCGTGCATGCCCAGGAAGTGGGCCACGCGCAGGTCGCCGGCATGGGTGCTCCAGCCCAGGCCGGGTAGGCCGGGGCCGCCGTCGGGCGCGCCCACGGTGTGCTGCATATTATGAATCATGAAACCGCCTAGCACCGAGCCCACCAGAAACACCAGCATCCCCAGGCGCATCCCCCACACGTAGCCGGCCGGTCCGTGCGGCTGGTAGTGCCAGGCCAGGTATAGGGCCCAGGCGGTCATCAGCGTATTCACGGCGATGAACAGGCCCATCAGGCCGAACAGCGCGGCGTTCAGGCCGGAGCTGACGTTGTAGTGCGAGGTGGTGCCACGCGCCGCCTGCGTGAAAATTACGGCCTGCTCCACCAGCATGCTCAGGGCCACGCCCCAGCTCAGCAGCTGCACGCTGCGTTGGGCGCCGGCGGGTAGGTCGGCCAGCAGCCAGCCCAGCGTCCAGGCAAAGGCGATGATGGAGAGGGAAAACTTTAGGGGCTTCAGCCAGACCGGGGCCCCGGCCACGAGGCGGTGGTCGACGAACAGCAAGACCAGGGCCAGCGCGGCCAGGGCCACGTTCAGCCAGCCGGTCCACGACAGCGCGGGGTTCACGCGGTGCAGCACGCGCAGGGCTTCGCGCACGGGGCCGGCCGTGGTGGCCGGGCTGAGCGGCAAAAAACCAGCGGATGAAAGCAGGATAGTTTTCATGAGAAGAGCAGGTTGAAGCCAGAAAAAAGCGGACGTTATGGAAGCGAGAAGCCCGGAAAATCAGGCCGCGACGGGCGGTGCCGGGTAGCGCTGCCGCACGCCGAAATACAGCAGCAGTCCCACCGGCCCGAACATAAACGTGAGCAGCAGGCAGGGCACCAGCAGCCAGTGCGGCACACCGCGCAGCTGGGCATCGCGGGTTTCCCAGGCCCCGGTCCACATATCGAAGCAGAGGTAGTGCATCCAGCCGGCCAGCAGCGCCCATCGGTCGCGGAACAGCGCCGCTACTTCATCCAGTGAGCTGAAGCCGCCCTCGCCGCCGTGCGGCCCCAGGTAGTGCGCCGTGATAAGCCCGGCGTAGGCGGCGGCCAGCAGCAGGGGCAGCG
>JANPOR010000560.1:0-8787 GCA_031428075.1 Hymenobacter sp.
GTTTCAGGCCAGCTTTACCCAGACGCTGGAAAACCCCGCTGCTAAGCTCAAGCAAAATATTACGGGCGAGGTGCTGGTGAGCGGCCAGAAATACCACCTCACCGCCAGCGGCCAGGAGGTCATCAACGACGGCAAAACGACCTGGACCTACCTCAAAAATGAGAATGAGGTGAATATCTCCGATTCCGACCCGGACGCGCAGGAAATGTCGCCCTCCCAGATTTATACCATGTACAAGAAGGGCTACAAGTACGCCTATGTGCAGCAAGTAAAGGAAGGCGGTGAGGCCTTGGACGTGATTGAGTTGACTCCCGAGAGCCGCACCAACGAGGTGGTCAAGGTGCGCCTGAAAGTGCGCAAGAAAGACCAGACGGTAAAAAGCTGGCAGATGTTCAAGAAGAATGGTAACCAGTACACGTTTGCTATCAAAAATTTCAGGCCCAACCCGCCCGTGACCGCCAATACTTTTTCTTTCAACAAGGCCCAGTACAGAGGCGTGAAGGTGGTGGACTTGCGGTAGATTTCGGCTGTTAAAGTATTGCGATTGTAAAACGGCCCGCTTCTTACGAAACGGGCCGTTTCTGTGGCGGATTATTCCGGCCGAAAGCTGTCATGGCGAGCGCAACGGGGAAATCTGGGGCAGTTGGTTGCCCGGATCCCCCGTTGCGCTCGCCATGACAGCTTTCGGCTTTTCATCACCACTCGAAGAGCCGAGAGACCTCTACATTTGCCGTATGCGCGAAGATTTTCTCCATTACGTCTGGCAGCACCAGTATTTTGACAAGACCAATTTGCGCACGGCCAGCGGCGAGGAAATCCAGGTACTAAAGCCCGGCCACCGCAACGCCGACGCGGGCCCCGATTTCCTGAATACCCGCCTGCGCCTGGGGGATGTGGAGTGGAACGGAGCGGTAGAAATTCATCTAAAAGCTTCTGATTGGCAGCGTCATAACCACCAGACTGATGCTAAATACGACCAAGTGGTGTTGCATGTGGTGCATACCCATGACGCCGAGGTAGCCCGCACCAACGGTAGCGCCATCCCGGCGCTGGCCTTGGGGCCCCGGCTGGCCCCCGAGCTGCTGGCCCGCTACCGGGCCCTGGCCGAAACGCCGCTCACCGCCCCGCTGCCTTGCGCGCCGCTGCTGGGCCAAGTGCCCGAAATCACCAAAATCATGATGACCGAGCGGGCCCTATTGGAGCGCGTGGAAGCCAAGGCTGACGCCTTGGCTGAGTTGCATCGGCGCCTGGGCCACGACTGGGAGGCTACCGCTTACCACGCCCTGATGGCGGCCTTTGGCTTCCAGAAAAATAGCGAGCCGCTGGCCCGCTTGGCGAAGGCCTTGCCGTTGGCCATGCTGCGCCGCCACCGTCACGACCAGCGCCAATTGGAGGCCCTGCTGTTCGGGCAGGCTGGATTTCTGGTGGAAAACAATGAGACGGCCGACGATGTCTACATCCAGGATTTGCGGCGGGAGTATGAATTTCTGTGCCACAAGTACGGGTTGGAAGCCACTGCCTTGGCCGTACACGAATGGAACTACTTGCGGCTGCGGCCGGCCAACTTTCCGCCCGTGCGGCTGGGGCAGCTGGCGGGTCTGTTACACGCCCGCCCAGCCCTATTTGATGCGCTGCTTACGGCCCGAAGCGTAGTGGCGCTGGCAGATTTTTTCCAGGTCCCGGCCCCGCTGTATTGGCGCCAACACTCCCGGCCCGGCCGGCCTGGTAAGGTGCCTGATTTAGGCAAAACTAGCATAAGCCTACTGATTACCAACGTGGTGGTGCCTTTGCGTGTGGCTTACGCCCGCCATGTCGGCCAGCCTGCCTTGGTCGAAAGCAGCGTGGCTCTGCTTGCTGAGCTGCCCGCCGAGCACAATCAATTCACCGACGTGTACGATGCCCTGGGCTTTGAGCACCGCACCGCCGCTGATTCGCAAGGACTGCTGGCGCTGCACAAAGCCTACTGTGTCCCGCACCGCTGCCTGCATTGTGCCATCGGTAGCTGCTTGGTGCAGGGCCCCCAACTCCGGGCCGCCCGATGAAGCTGGTCCTGGCCCTGGGGCTGAATGCGGCCCTGATGAGCGTGCTGCTGTCTTGGCTGCGTCGTGAGTGGCGCGGTACCGGTACGGCATGGCGCGCGGCGCTGGTGGTAGGGTTGGGGGCCCGGCTATTGATAGGGATCCTCCGCGATGCTCACCCCACGGGCGATGCGGCCTACATGCAGCACCTGGGCCAGTTGCTCACTGCTCAGCTGTGGGCTGATCCGGCCGCCGGACTCCGGACTTTGGCCGGGAATACGGTACAATTCGCCGGGGAGCTGGCGGTGTACTACGGCCTGTCGAACACGCTGTTCTTAGGTAAAGTCCTGGCCGTAGTTAACCTGTTATCAGTAGGCAACCCGTGGCTGAATGCTTTGTATTTGAGCTTATTCAGCTTTGTGGGCTGCTGGCAGCTGGCCCGCACGCTGGCCCGGGTGCTGCCCGCCGCGCCGGCCGGTGCGGGGCTGGTTGGGCTGGTGATGTGGCCCTCGGTGGTGTACTGGGCAGCCGGTCTCAGTAAGGAGGCGGTCTTGCTGGGCAGCGGGGCTTGGTTGCTGGCGCTGGTGCTGGACCGGCTGTACGCCCCCCCAGCCGCAACGGCCGGAGGGCCGGGCAAGAACTTGCGGTGGAGCTTGGCCGCGACCGTGTTGGCGTTGCTGTTTTTTAATATGCGCTACTTTCTTGCGGTGCCGCTATTAGGGGGGCTGCTGGCGTTGGCGCTGGTTCAGGCGCTGCGGCGGCGCGGGTGGGTGCACGGGCGCGCAGCGCAGGTGCTGGTGCTGGCCGCCGTGCTGGCGGCGGGGGCGGGGCTAGCCCCTGAAATCAGCGGGGTGTTCCGGCCCAACAAGTTTACCAGTCAGGTGCTGCGCATTTACACCCACGACCTAGCCGGGTCGGCCGGCCGGCCCCACTTTGAATTCGCCGACCTGCGGCCCACCCCTACGAGCCTGCTGGCCAATGCCCCAAGTGCGGCCCTCAATGCCTTCACACGCCCCTGGCTGGGCGAGTCGTCCGAGCCGCGGTACATAGCGGCCGGCCTCGAAAATGCCCTGCTGCTGGCGTTACTGGCCGGGGCCCTGGTTGCGCTGGCGCGGGGCCGGGGCGGACGGATGCCGTTTGCGCTGGCCATGGTGCTGGCAGGCTATTGCCTGTTGTTAGCCGTGCTGATGGGCCTAACAACCCCCAACTTGGGCACCCTCAGTCGCTACCGTAGCCTGCTACTGCCGTTCTGGGTACTGCTGTTGCTGCAAAACGACTACGCTGCCGCCGCGCTCCGTCGCTTGGGCCTGGGGGCCCCGGCAGGCCCTGCCGGGGCCCGGCCCCCGCGCCCGATGGCGTAACTTTGTGCTTTAGGGTAGCGAAAACCAGCCCGGTGCGGGCGGTGTTGCCGCTCAATCCGCACAACCTTGTCCATGCAAAATCCTGTCATTATCCTCGGCGCGCAAGCCGTAGGCACCGCCGCCCTCGACGCCTTTCTCTCCAACGAGCTGGTGGTGTACTGCCTGCTCGACGACGATCAGAAACTTCAAAACAGCGAGCTGCTCGACGTGCCCGTGATGGGTGCGACCGACGACACCGGACTTCTCAAGCTCCTGGGTAAAAAATGCGAAGTGTTCGTGGCCACCGATGACGCGGCTAGTCGCCGCAGCCTCACCCAGATGCTGCGCCAAGAGTACGAGGCCGTGCCCGTGAACGCCATTCACCAGCGGGCCAGCGTATCGGCCCACGCTACATTGGGCCACGGCAACTACGTGGGCCCCAACGCCGTGGTGGCCCCCCTGGCCACGCTCGGCAACGGCTGTCTTATCCACGGCAACGCCGTAGTGGAGGCCCGCGCCACCGTGGGTGACTACGCCCAGCTGGGCAGCGGGGCCCTACTCGGGGCCGGCGCTGCGGTGGGCGAATTGGCCTTCGTGGGGGCCGGAGCCGTGGTGGTGGCCGGCGTCAAAATTGGTGACAAGGCCCGCGTGGGCGCCGGTTCGGTGGTGGTGGCCGACGTGCCTAACGGCCAAACCGTGTTCGGTAATCCGGCGGCGAAAGTGTGATTTTAAATTATAAACGGCCGTCCAGTCTGACTGGGCCGGACGCATCTGACGGATCAAACTCGAAATTTATACTCTTAAAATGTATCAGGTTCTCCTTTATTATTGCTACACCCCGCTCGAAAGCCCCGAGCAGTTCCGCGATGACCACCACCGGCTGTGCCTGGCGCTTGATTTGCGTGGGCGCGTTATCGTGGCGAGCGAAGGGCTGAACGGTACCGTATCGGGTACGGTGGCCAACTGCGCGGCCTACGTAGCGGCGGTGAAGGCCGACCCGCGCTTCGCAGCGCTGGAGTTTAAAATAGATACTGCCAGCCAACACGCGTTTCAGAAGCTGCACGTGCGCGTTAAGCCCGAAATTGTGCACAGTAGCCTGGCCCATTTGAAGCCCCAGGAAAAGACTGGCAGGCACGTTTCACCTCAGGAATTCCAAGCGTTGAAGGACTGCGACGATGTGGTATTGGTGGACGTGCGCTCGGATTACGAGTACAACCTGGGCCGCTTCCGCAACGCGGTGACGCTGAACATGGAAAACTTCCGTGACTTCCCCGAGCGGGTGGAGCAGTTGAGGCAGTTCAAAGACAAAAAAATCCTGACCTACTGCACTGGCGGCGTGAAATGCGAGAAAGCCAGCGCGTACCTGCTGGAACAGGGTTTCGAGAGCGTGTACCAGCTGCACGGCGGCATCATAAAGTACGGCTTGGAGGCTGGAGGCGAAGACTTTGATGGCCAGTGCTACGTATTCGACAACCGCGTGGCCGTGGAGGTGAACCGCGTAAACCCGCGCGTGATTTCGCGGTGCTGCGCCTGCCGGCAGCCCTCCCCCCGGCTTATCAACTGCGCGAATCCGTGCTGCAACGCCCATGTGGCTCAGTGCGAAAGCTGCGGCGAAGCCCTGCAAGGCGCTTGCTCCGACGCTTGCGCCCAACACCCCGAAAAACATCCTTACGACGGCACCGGGGTCTACTCGAAGCCGAGCAACCACTACCATCCGGCTCAGGGCTTGGCTTCGTATAAAGCGTAAAGTGACTTCAGAAATTTGAGCGTCATGCTTCACTGCGTGGAAGCCAGATGAGCAGGACAGCTGACGGTTGCTGATAACCTGCGTGGGGCCGCTTCCCGTTCTCCGCTTTTCTTTCTCTGCCACCCCCATGATTCCTTTCTCCGAGCTCATCCTCAACCCCGACGGGAGCATCTACCACCTGCACCTGCTGCCCGACCACATTTCCGACACCATCCTCACCGTGGGCGACCCCGGCCGGGTGGCGCAGGTGAGCCGGCATTTCGACTCGGTGGAATTTGAAGGAGCTCACCGCGAATTTGTGACCCACGTGGGCTACTACAAGGGCAAGCGCCTCACGGTACTGAGCACCGGTATGGGTACGGATAACATTGACATTGTGCTGAATGAGCTTGACGCATTGGTAAACATCGACTTCATGGCCCGCGCGGTGCGGCCCGTGGACGAGCAGATGAGCCTGCGCATCGTACGCCTGGGCACCAGCGGCAGCTTGCGGCCCGACGTGCCCATCGGCGCGGTGCTCGCCACTGAGCACGCCGTAGGCCTCGACTCGCTGATGCAATTCTATCCGCTAGTCGAAACCGGCCTCGAAACCCAGGTGGCCACTGAACTGCAAGCGGCCCTGGGTCTGCCCTTCGCGCCCTACGTGGTGCGCGGCGACGACCTGCTGCGCGAACAGCTGGGGGCCGGGGCTCTGATGGGCAATACGCTTACCTGCCCCGGTTTTTACGGCCCCCAGGGCCGCCGCCTGCGCCTCGATGTGCAGCCCGCTGATTACCTCGACCGCTTGCGCAACTTCCGCCACCAAAGCGCCGAAGGCGAGTTTCGCCTTTCCAACTTTGAGATGGAAACGGCCGGCTACTACGCCCTGGGCCGCTTGTTGGGCCACCAAGTACTCAGCCTGAACGCCATTGTGGCCAACCGTGCCACCGGCGAGTTTGCCGCCGACGCCAATGCCGTCGTCGACGCCATGATTGAGCGCACCTTGCAGCGCCTGGTTTAGGTGAGGGCCCCGGCGTTGGTTTGAGCTACAGCAATTCTGCCAGAAACTCCATCGTGTCCACGCCGTCGGCGTAGTCGGTCACGCCGGGCTGTTGCGCTTGCCCAAACGGCACGCTGCCGGCCCAGCGCCCGCCCGCCGAGAGCACGCATTGCAGGCGTGCGGCCACGTCGGTGAGCTGGTCCACCAGGTCGATTTCGTGGGCGTACTCGCCGTAGTGCAGCACCGAGATGGGCGACACCAGTGCCGGCTGCTCCGTCACGAGCAGGAAGCCGTTGTCGAAGTGTGGTACGGCGTTGACGAGTAAAATGCTCTTGTTGTAGTCATAATTGTTTTGGTATTTATGATGGTTTAGCACGCCCTGGCACAACTGCAGGGCGTCGAGCAGGGGTATAAAGTTGTAGCCGGCCGGCACAAACAACTTGCTCACATTGCGGCAGCCCAGGCCATAGTACTGAAAAATGTCGGGTCCCAGGTAAGCGAGTTCAGCGTCGGTTTCATGGCCGGTGAGCACGGCCACGCCGGTACGGCTGCGCCGGATGAGGTGCGGCTTCTTGCTGAAATAAAATTCGAAGTACCGCGCCGTGTTGTCGGAGCCGGTGGCAATGAAGGCGTCGGCCGCGTTGAGGCGGAGCACGACTTGGATGAACTCGGCGAAGCGCGGCTCGATGCGGACCAGCTCGTCGAGCACCCACTGCATCAGCACCGTGTCGGACGCGCTGAGCTTGGCCATCAAAATATGGCCGCTTAGCAGCACGCACAGCGCGTCGTGGAAGCCCACCAGCGGGATGTTGCCGGCCATCACCACACCCACCCGGCGCGTGGCGGCGGGTTCGGGTGGATAGCGAGCGGCCCAGCGGGCGAGGGCTCCGGGGGCCAGCAGGTGGGCTACGCCAGCCACGGCGGCCGCCACGTTGGGCCCGTCGAACCAGGCGTTTTGGTTGCGGGCGCGGTCGGCTAGGGCCGTCAGCTCGTCGGGGTGGAGGGCGGCCAGGTGCTGGCCTAGGGCCACGAAGGTGACCAGCCGTTCGGAATGGTTCATGCGAAAGAATTAAGCAGCTATGAAGCCGCAAAATTGGGGCAGATAACGGGAAAGTGCCGCCCCGTGCGTAATTTTGCAGACCCCAGCCTCCGGCCGGCGGCCCTGCTTTTACCTAAAGCTTCCCGCCTGCCTTTGGTTTCTTCAACCTTTATTTGACTGCAACGCCCCATGGCCATCATGATAACCGACGAGTGCATCAACTGCGGTGCCTGCGAGCCGGAATGCCCCAATAATGCTATTTACGAAGGCGGTGCCCAGTGGCGATGGGCCGACGGTACTACCTTGAAGGAGGTGAAAACCGCCGACGGGGCCACCGTGGCCGGTACTTCGCCCCAAACACCGGTATCGGACGAGTACTACTATATTGTATCGGACAAATGCACCGAGTGCGTTGGTTTCCACGAGGAGCCCCAGTGCGCGGCCGTGTGCCCCGTCGATTGCTGCGTCGACGACCCCGACCTGCGCGAATCCCGTGAGCGGCTGCTCGAGAAAAAGGAATGGCTGCACCTGGCTGCGTGAGCGCCGGGGCCCCCGCCTACCAAACCAGCCGCTGCCTTGGGAGCGGCTTTTTTGTGACTTTCGGGGCTACTTTTGATTAATTATTGTGCCGATTTCTTGCCGATGAACCCCATCAAAACCACGTACTCGCCTGCCGACGTTGAAGCCAAATGGTACCAGCGCTGGCAGGAGCAAGGCTTTTTCAAGGCCCGCCCAAACCCTAAAAAAACGCCCTATACCGTCGTCATTCCCCCACCCAATGTGACGGGGGTGCTGCACATGGGCCACATGCTGAACAACACCATCCAGGACGTGCTGGTGCGCCGCGCCCGGATGCTGGGCCAGGAGGCCTGCTGGGTGCCCGGCACCGACCACGCCAGTATCGCCACCGAAGCCAAAGTAGTGGCTCAGCTCAAGGAGCAAGGCATTGAGAAGAAAGACCTGACCCGTGAGCAGTTTCTAGGGCACGCCTTCGCGTGGAAGGATAAGTACGGCGGTATTATTCTGGAGCAGCTCAAGCAGCTGGGGGCCTCCTGCGACTGGGACCGCACCCGCTTCACGATGGAGCCGGCCCTGACCGACGCCGTGCAGCGTGTGTTCGTTGATTTGTATCGTAAGGGACTGATTTACCGCGGTGTGCGCATGGTGAACTGGGACCCGCAAGGCGGCACTGCCATTTCCGATGAGGAAGTAATTCCGAAGGACGTGATGGCCAAGATGTACTACCTCAACTACGAGGTGGTGGGCCAGCCCGGCCGGTTTCTCACCGTGGCTACGTCGCGACCCGAGACGATTATGGCCGACGTGGCCGTGGCTGTAAACCCCACCGACCCGCGCTTCCACGACTTGGCCGGGCAACGCGTGCGCATCCCGCTGCTGGGCCGCGAAATCCCCATCATTCAGGATGAATACGTGCTGACTGACTTTGGTACGGGGGCCCTCAAGGTAACGCCCGCCCACGACCTGAACGACTATAATTTGGGCGTGAAGCACAATCTGCCCATCGTCGACATCCTCAATGATAATGGCACGCTCAACGAAAGAGCGGAGCTGTACGTGGGACAGGATCGGTTCGCGGCCCGCCGCAACATCGTGAAGGATTTGGAAGTGGCTGGCTTGCTCGTGAAAGTAGAGGAATACGGCAG